>JAQUYJ010000062.1 GCA_028691905.1 Bacilli bacterium | reverse complement strand
ACAAGCTAAAACGCTTGATAAACCACTTACTGCCAAATGTTTTATACACGATGTTAGGTTTTCGTGCATTTTTTCGAATATAAAAATAGAAAATCTTCCCCGAAATTAATCGAAGAAGATTCTACTTTGCTAACTACTTATTTACTAATTCAATGTTTGTGTGCTGAGTGACTACCACTTTGTTCAGCGATATCATGAATAGCTTCAATGGTATGTGTATAATCAACATACGCTTCCACATATTCACGCCCTTTTTCAGGAGAATTATTTTTCATTTTTTCGAGTGCTACAACTTTTTCATATTTATCCTTTATCACAGTTCCGATGTGGGTGTTTAATTTAACAAGAAAGTCATTAATATTATTACTTTCAAGAGCCTTGTCGCTAAGTTGAACTATCATTTTAGTTGTTCCGGCAGGTTTTAGTCCGTTGAAAGGGGCTCCTTCTGTTTCGCGGTGCAACCGCACAAGAGTTTCAAAGAAATGTTTTTCAACAATCACATAAACTTCTTTGTCCCCTGTTCTTAAAGAATAGGTTTTATTAAATAATGGAATAATTACTTTTTCCTGTTCTGGGGTAATCCATTTCAGAACTAAATTAACGTTGTTTGTTTCAAGAGCTTTAATAGCATCTTTAATAGTAGGTCCATCATATGAATCACAGTGTGCTGATACTGGTAATGAGCCGAATAGCAAAAACGAAGATAATAACACAATCGAGAAGACTGATTTGTAACTTTTACGGTTTTGAAGAGTCGTTGGACGTGTAGTGGCCAAATTTGTTTCTTTTGATCTCATGATAATTTAAATTGTAATTTGTTATTAATTTGAATATCCTGGAACAAAAGTACATTGGAAATTATCCCTGTGCGACCTACTTTGTAAAGTAGCACTCATTAATTTTAAAAAACAAGACCTATTTTATAATCTATGTCTTCAGTGAAATCCTAACATGCTGTAACTAAGCTTATACCTGTTTCCGATATTCACTTGGAGTAAAACCAGTCATTTTTTTAAAAACCCTGTTAAATGCCGATTTTGTATTAAAACCACAATCAAATGCAATCCCTAAGAGAGATAAGTTTTCATACTTAGGATTACCTATCCTTGTTTTCACTTCTTCTATTCTGTATTGGTTGATAAAATCAAAGAAGTTGGCTCCAAATTGTTCATTAATTACACGAGAAAGATGATGTGAAGGTATATTAAGCGTGCTAGCTAACTCAGGAAGCGAAATATTGGCATCCAAATAAGGTTTTTGAGTAGTCATAAAATGCTTTAATTTAGCAACATACTGTTCAACATCGGCATCTTTAATAAATATTCCAGTATATTTCGTTTTTGGCTCAGTCACATATTCGGTGTTCCGGTGAGGATATTGAATAAAAATTTCCTTTTGCTTTAGACCATAATAACCAATCAGGATTATAAAAACAGACAAAGAAAGTGTTAACCCGTGAGTACAAAATATCCACGAGAACAGTTGAAAAACATGATGTATAGTAGTGAAAATCATTAAAATTGTCCAAATACCACCAAAAGTGTACACAAGCTTTCGTAACCAATCTAGGTTAACATTTTCGTACGATGAAAAATTATTGAAAATATTAATATCCAATTTATTAAAAAGCAGTATTGATAGAATAAAATAAAAAGGCCCTGATAATACTGTGAAAAGTAGAAACGCATTAAACAGCAAAGGAGTCTTATGCTCACTTTCCAAATGGTCTAATCTTATTCGTTCAGAAATTTCCGGAAAAAAAGAAGAAATAATGATAAATAGGTTGAAAAGGATAAAAGGGACAAAGTGCAGCAGTTCTGCTCTGTTGAATTGAGCCTTGTTATCAATCAAAGCAGAAATATAAAAATACAGTAATGGCCCGTGAAGCAGGAGTAATGAAATAAAACTTACTGATAGCAGATGAAAACCAGTAAAGAGTTTATCTGAAAACAACCCATATATACCTGTATAGAAACCCAGATATATTAGCCAACAAATGAGTATCTTATCATGTAGTGCCTTTTTTTTCTGAAGAATCAAAAATGAAAAAAATAAAGCGTTGAATGAAGCTATTAAAAAAATATATTTCATATCTTATTTCTCTAAAAATCAAGAATTTCTATTAATTGCAGTATGCTTTCTATGCATGAAACCTAACGGTCGGCGGTATGAAATCGTTGGGGATTGCGGGCTACTATCCTGTCGAGTTACAACGAACTTGATGCGGGGTAGGACGCTCGCATAACCACCTAAACCCCAATGTTTTATACCGCTTGTTACCGCCTGGTGTTTTTCCAATTTAACTGTTTTCCATTTTTTCTTTTGTAAATTTGTTCAAATCAAAATTTAATTGAGTTACAAAGTCAGTGGTTCTTTCCTTACAATCTGCTCTTTTACAATACTTACAGTATTTCTTAAAACATTCATCTGTGTGCAAATTAAAAACAATGTCTTCTTGGAAATTTGAAACTAATAAGTTCTTTAATTTTTCTCCTTCTTCATGAGCATCTGATAAATACAAATTCCAAGGTAAAACCAAATCACAATTTATATGATATACATTACCGTATTTAATAAGTTTAAAATTGTGGATATCAATCCATTCATCAGGCTTGTTGCTTTCAATTATTTTCCCGAATTGCTCAATCAATTTAAAATCTGCTTCGTCCATTAAATGCGATGTGGTTTCTTTAAGTATTTTCAAGCCTGTTATTACAATAATAGTCCCGAAAATCAAGGCTATCAAACTGTCTAACCACGCTAATTTTGTATAGTACAGTAAAACTAAGCCAATCACTAAGCCAATTGATGAATAAGTATCGGAGTGTAAGTGTTTTCCCCCTGATATTAAAGCAATTGAATTGTGTTTTTTGCCAATTTTTATACTGTACCAACCAATTAAATAATTTAACAAACCTGCAATGGCAACAATAATAATTCCTATATCCAATTGCGAAACTTCCGCTGGGATAAAAAGTCGTTTAATTGCTTCAAAAATGATTATTATTCCAGCAATAATAATTAAAAAACCTTCGACTGATGCAGATAAAAACTCGGCTTTACCATGTCCGAACGGATGGTCTTCGTCTTTAGGTTTTAATGAAACATAAACAGCGTACAGAGTAATAAATCCAGTTGTCACATTTACTGTACTTTCAAGAGCATCTGTTAATATACCTACTGAATTGGTCAAAAAGTAGGCAATTAATTTTCCAATAAATATTAGAACTGATGAAATTGCAATAATTCGTTGAACCTTGAATTTTAAATTCTTTTGAGATTTTTCAAGTACTATCATTCAATCAAAATTTTATCGAAATTGTTTACACTTTTTTTTTCGTTTTCATCTTCTTATTCAGATAAAGAGTAAAATAAAGCAAATTAATACAATTACTTGATAATATAATTTCATAATTGTTGTGTCTTTTTTATTTAATCATCATCATGTTCTTTGTATTCATCTTGTTTTTCCTCATACTGGATTTTCTTTTTTTCACTTCTGTTTTCTGTTGGTAAGCTCATGCCAAAATAAAAAGCAAAAAATGGGACAATTAACCAAAGTGTTGAAAATGTAAATTGAAATATATTTTCTTTTAAGCTTTTCTTTTCAGCCAATTTGTTGACTTTTAATATTGATAGTAATATTTTCGTTTTTGCAAGAAAAATAATATCATAAATAATACCAACTACATGAATGCCAATCAATATTAAAAACAAGTTAGCCAGAATTTCATGTGCTTCTTCAACAAAGTTTTCACTTAAGTTTAGGTTGATAAGTGAATTGCTCTCTATCGAATACAAGATAAAACCCGATAAACTACAAAGTAAGCCAACTATCAATATGCAAAGCATCACAATAGAAGCTAACGGATTACTAATGTATTTGGCTTTCCCCTTTTTAAATAAGTTTACAAGAGAGGCTGTTTGATTTTTAATACCTATCAAAAAAACCTTGTAACTGGCCCATTTCGGACCAACAAAACCATAAATAATACGAAACATAATCAATGCGCCCACAAAAAGCCCAAAGGCATAATGCACATTTTCGTTTCTATCAAAGTCTTCAGAAATATAAGCTGCGGTAAATCCTATGGCTAAAAACCAATGGAAGATACTTTTTATGGATAAAGTAGAAATTTTTGTATTCATAAATTTAGTATTTTTTTGTTTGCATTTAAACGAGTTTCGCTTTCAAGTTTATATTTATTACAAATATTCAATTTGTCACTTATGTATAGGCGGAGCATCTAATTTATGTTTGCTCTGCCTTGCCAATAATAGCAAAGTCAATCCAACTTGAAGCGAATTTGTGTTAGTTATTAAAGCTTTATCGGAATAGCCCAAATTTTAGTCCTATACACCCAGTCAGTCCTGAAATTTCAGATTGATTGAAGTTCCTTCCTGTAATTCATTTGGCTGACAATACGATAGCCTACTCCAACATTAAATCGAACATACTTATGCAAGTTTACCTCTAATAATGCCGCAGGTTCAATTTCTAAGAAATTAGCTTCTCCAAGTCCAGTAAAACCGCTTTCATTGTCCATTTCTACCTCACCATAACCAATATATAAAGGAAATGTTACATGTATTACCTTTTTGGAAAGTAACGTGTATTCGGTAAAGCCACCCACAGTCCAGTAGTCCATATATACATTTGGGACTGTTTCACTTTGTGGTCTGATATCATTAATAGAAGTTTTGAAGTAGCCACCTATTAAAAACTTGTCATTAATACTTAACCCACCGCGAAGATTAAGAAGCAAGCTATTAAAACCGTCCATTTGAGTTATACCAACAGCAGGTGAAACAAAAAAACCGAATTCTTTTGGATTATTACCAAATAAAGTTTTGGTCTCTATATTACTTTGAGCTGTTAGTTTGCTTTGTAAAAACACAAAGCAAATTAATAAAAGGATTGAAGTTATATTCTTATTCATTTTATATTTTTTTATTGTTATTAAAATTAAACCACAACAGTTCTACAATCAAAACTGATGTTATTAGTTTGATGTCTATTTTAAAAATAGAAATGTGGGAGAATTTAAATAATAGGAGGCGCCCGTAATCCAACTAAATTATTTAGAATTTGTTCAGGAAAAAATATAAAAGGAGGGATTGGACTTATGTCATATGCGGTGACAAATGAAGCAAATTTGATATTATCAAAAATATGAAAGAAAATGAGGCTTTCATCTTCAGAATCTGGAGGTTTAATAGACTGTCTGGAGGTTTTTGATGAAATAAAAACAGCCTTAGTCAATAAACAATTTTCAAAGTCACTTTCACGCTTTATGGTGTGTTCATTAGAATGCTTCTGAGTATCGTTATTCTTTTGATAAAGTATGTTTGATTTGCATACTATACCATTATGATAGTGATGAGGCACTATGACATGAGCCAACAAAAAAATGTTAGCTGAAAAAATAAAGAATAATGCCACTCTTTTTTTAAGCATAAAAATATTTTTAATAAAAAACGAAATTTTCATTCAATTATTACATCGAGTTAAAAAAATAATTGAATCAATTTGAATATCCGTTATCCGAATTTGTGAATAATTTTGTTTTTCTGTCCTTACGCAATGGTTTACTTTTCAATTTTACTATGTCGCTGTCTGACTCACACTTGGCGGTAACGACCGAGGCTATGGGCACGGGCGGTTTGCGGGCGTATTCGCTGTCGTGAAACGACAAAGTGAATGCGGGCGCAAAACCTGCAAAGTGCACGTCAGCCAGCCTGTGAACATAGGC
>JAQUYJ010000061.1 GCA_028691905.1 Bacilli bacterium | reverse complement strand
GTTTACTGTCAACGATTATTTCTTTTTGTTCATTTAACTTTACTAAATGTGCAACAGGATTACTGTTTGGAATGGTCCCGATTTCTATAAATAAACCATCAGCAGCAAGAAAGCTTTTCTGATTGGTCTGTTTATTGATAATGTTCACACCCTTCATCAGCTTATCACCGACAACTTCCTCTATATGAGTATTTAAATAAATGGTCAGATTAGGGATGTTATTCAGTTTATCAAGAATGATTGGATCAGCCCGCCAATTGCTGCGATGTACTACTGTGATTTTATTTGCCCATGGTACCAAATCCAAAACTGCTTCTGCTGCACTGTTTCCTCCACCGGCAACAATCACATGTTTATCCTTGAAAAACGGAGCATCACAGGTGGTGCAATAGGATACACCTTTATTCGCAAATTCACGTTCTCCGGGAACAGCCAGTTTTCGTGGGGCTCCGCCCGTTGTTATTAAAAGTGTTTTTGCCTGATAAGCAGTATCATTTGTCTTTACCAAAAACAAGTCATTTTCTTTCGTGATTGTCTGAACTTCTGTTTGCTTCATAATGGGCACACCAAGTGAAGTGACATGATTTAAAAATGAATGAGCCAGTTCTTCTCCTTGGACCTCTTTAAAACCCAAATAATTGTCGACGTCAGTTGTGTTTCGGAGTTGACCGCCAATTTCCTTGGTCAGGATGACAACGGATAATCCTTTTCTTTTCGCATACAAAGCAGCATTTAAACCAGCCGGTCCTGCTCCAATCACAAGCAAATCAATTAATTCGCTTTGCGTGACTACTGGTTTTACCGGTTCTTTTTCAATATGAAATGTAAACATATTTTCACCAACCTATTACTCTTTATTTTACCCATAAAAAAGTGATAAAGCAATTTATATGCTTTTTTGTTCCTTTGTATGGAAAAACTTTTCAACTATATAAAAAAATGATATAATAAAGATAAGAAAAGAGGATAGTATGGAACAGTCACGAGTTCATCCCCTGTTTTTAGAAGAAGAGGTAATGCGGTATGCTTACCTCATTACAGAAGATGCCTGCAATATTTTAATTGACCCAGGTGCTTTTTTTCATGCTGAGCGTTTAATAAAAGCCCTCCAGGCTTTTGTTAATCCAAACCAAATTGACTGTATCATACTCCAGTCCAATGATATATTGAATATTACAGCGATGGAAAAGTTGATTGCAATGGGATTCCAAGGTACACTGATAGTGAATGAAACAACCATTCCCTATATGCAGTCCCTTTATCAAGTTCAAATTAAGACAATTGAAGAATTGGATTATGTTTTACGCCTGGAAAACAATGCAACTTTTCATTTTTTAACGATGCCCTTTTTACCTTTTCCGGATTGTTATGCTACATTTTATCATAAAGAAAAGACCTTTTTCTCCAATCACTTTCTTTCTCAGGCACCTCATGAGCAAAAAGGCATAAAAAATCTGATTGCTTCAATCAATGCATTCCACGAGCTAATCCTACCCAGTGTTGATTTCATTCGTTCTTTTTCCAAAAAACTGATAAAAATTCCGATTGAAACTGTATATCCCCGCTTAGGGTATCCGATAGTAAAAGATGAAATAGAAACAGTATTACGGGAAGTTGTTTTATTTGATTTTTATAATACGAAACAAATGATTCAACAAAACAGCAATAAAAAAACAACTTATAATTTTGAAGCTATTTGCAATCATATGCTGCGTCGGCTGGCTACAGCATATCACCGTCATGATATTGTGGATGTGTTTTCCGGCAGTGCAATTGAAATTGGATTATACCCTCAATTGGAAATAAGTCAGACTTCTTTGTATGGACTGTGGTTATGGAACGGTTTTTTTGATATCATATATCAAAAAAAAGGAGCAACTTGGCTTGCCCATTTGGAACCAATCGTCAATCGTTATTATAAATCCTATAAAGTACCAAAACCGGAAATTTACAAAGTTAAAACAGTGGAGCAATCACTCGCTATTCAAACATTGCAGCAGGATAAGGTTTCACTGGAAGGAAAAGTTTTGGATTTATCGAATAAAATAACGGAAACAACGGATAAACTATTGCGTTGTCCAATCACTGGTTTATATAACCAACGGTTTATGATGCAACACCTGTTGAACAATTTACCGATGACCTTGGAAAAAAATCAGAGCCGATATTTGATTGCTCTGCAAATTGATGATTTTATGCGGATTAATAAGCTTCATGGAGCCAGTGTCGGTGATGATACCCTAAGGCATTTGGTTTATGTGATCAATCAGGTTAAAAAGGAAGATACAATTTTATTTAAACAAAACGGACCGGGTTTATTCATCTATAAACACCAAACAGATAAAAAACAAATTCTTGAATTCATTAAAAAATTGCGTAATGAAATTAAAAATGCAACTGTTTTTGTAGAGGCAATAACCATATCAATGAGTCTCGTTTCAAAAGAAGAATTAAACAGTAAATATCCCGTTCCCGATCAAGTGAATCAAATGATTGAAATGGCACAAAGCAGACTGGAACGGGCCAAACAAAAAGGTAAAGATCAGTTTTTGGATAAAGACAGTGATGAAGAGCAGTTTATCGAAGGATTTATTCTGCTGGTTGATGAAGATGAAACCTATCAGAATTTAATGGTTACAATATTTAAACGGATGAACTATCAGGTAATAGTTGCTGCTGATGTCTATCAGGCATTTGAACTGTTGGAAAATAATCATGTGGATATCGTAATATCTGAAATCAATCTCAGTAAACTGGATGGTTTTCAATTAAAACAGCGAATGAATGCTGTTTCTACACTCAAAGATATTCCATTTATTATTACCAGTCATTTTAAAAACCTAGATGTGATTACCAGATGCAATCTATTAAATATCGATTTGGTCTTAAAAAAGCCAATCGTCCCTGAAGAACTGCTTGGTCATGTCAAGCGTATCCAGGACAGAAGAGTTAAATTATGATTGATGAAATCTTAATTGGACTGTTTGTTTTCTTTTTTCTTCTCAGTTCCTTATTTATTATATTGATTTTGTCTCAGAAAAGACGCCATGAGAACAAAAACCAAAAAGTGCAGGCAGCAAGAGCCTATTTGTTTAAAAAATATTTTGATCAGGAAGAAATTACTTCTCCTGTATCCAATCGTTTTTTTCTGGATGCCTTGCTTGATGTAAATGAACAAATTCAAATAGATGAAAAAACCAGGGAACAGATTACCAATGACCTGTTGCAGATGGGGTATTTCTTAAAACAGATAAAAAAGATAAAAAGTAAAAACAAATTGAAAAGAAGAGTTGCTGCCCAGTTTATTGGCTTGCTGCCCAGTGATGCGGGAACCCCTGTATTAATGAAGCAGTTTGCCCGGGAAAAAGATGAATCTGTTCGTTTGAGTATCCTATTCGCAATGCGAAACAATATTTCAACCGACCAATTGAAAACAATAATGGATTCACTTCTCGGTTCCACTTTGCTTTATCAGGAGCGATTGGCTGTGCTGTTGGGAAATTATTGTCCGCGGATAAACGATTTAGTTCAACAGTATAGAGAAGAAGCAACATTTCATTTTGTCTATCCTTTGGTGAGGATATGTTCTTTTCATCAGGATAATCAGTTGATTGCGTATCAACTTCATAAACTGGACTGGATTATTGCGGCAAATCCATTTGATAAAGAAAAAAATATATTGATAAAAGAGCGGATTTTAAAAAACATCCTGGAACAGCAACCTAACATTTTGAATCATCATCAGTATATCAATCATCCCGACAGTACAGTCCGTGAATTTGGAATCAGTTCCCTTGCCTATCAACCGACCATTCAGACAATTAATTTTTTGATCGAAAGAATGGATGGATCGGAACAAGATGAGGTAATCGTAAAAACGATATCCAAAATCGTCCTTCGGGAACGGATTTTACTGGATCATATTATTCGGATTTTTTCGGATTTAAATCCCTATCAACAACAAAAAATGGCTGTTGTCTGTGCTGAACGTATTGATTATATCGTCTTGAAAGCAATCACGAACAATAAAGAAATATTAAATAAAATTTTAAACCTGCTGTTTGAGCTTAAATTGATTGAACCGTTAATTGACTTTCTGAATACAAATGAAGATAAAGAAATTGAGCAATTTCTATTGAGTAAAATTCAGGCAGAGTTAAGCATTAACCAGGATTCGCTTGAGGAATTCCGAGTTTATTTAAAACCGCATCTCCTGCAGATGCTTGGTTTGCAAAGTTATGCTTATCCGGCTCAATCACGGGAGAAAGCTCCTCCTGAAAAGAAAAAAATATCCTGGATGATTAAATGGATTGCTTTTGCTCTTTTGTTATTCCCTCTTATTTATATCGGTATAGAAAACATCAAATTATTGAAAATGAATTTTCCAACTATTATTTTAAACTATATTTTAGATGTGAATATTTATTTAATTTTCTATTTTTTTGTTATTAATCTGATTTATATCATCTTGTTTATTTTAGCTCTGGCTGGTTCAAGAAAACAAATGAGTTTATCCAGAACAATGAAATACAGCTTTTTATTTACCAATCAATTACTGCCGGGAATATCCATTATTGCTCCCGCCTACAATGAAGAAATCAGTATAATTGAAAGTGTTACGAGTCTTTTGAATCTAAAATATCCTACCTATGAAGTAATAGTTGTCAATGATGGTTCGAAAGATGAGACATTAAAAAAGTTGATTGATCATTTTCAATTGGAAAGAAAGCATTCCAGCCATCAATCATTTCTGGAAACCAAGAAAATCAGAGGGATTTATACAACAAAAGATATTCCCAATTTAGTCGTAGTAGATAAACAGAATGGGGGAAAAGCGGATGCTTTAAATGTTGGTATCAACGTAAGCAAACTCCCCTATGTCTGTGGGATTGATGCGGACAGCATATTGGAGAGCAATGCTTTATTGCGGCTTGCTTCCAGTATGTTTGAAGATACGAAACCAACCATTGCGATGGGAGGGAATATTTATCCTGCAAATGGGTTTGTGTTTGATCGGGGGCAAGTCCAAAAAAGGGCAATTCCTCAGGAATTGGTATGCCGACTTCAAACAATTGAATATCTGCGTGCTTTCACAAGCGGTAGGATTGGGTGGAGTGAAGCAAAAAGCCTGATGATTATATCCGGTGCATTTGGACTGTTTCAAAAAGAAGCATTGATTGAAGCGGGTGGTTACCTGACAAGCAGTGGTGTATATAAAAAAGATACAGTGGGTGAGGATATGGAACTGGTCGTTCGCCTGACAAGACTGGCTCTCGAAAAGAAAGCACCCTATCGGGTTTCCTATGTATCCAATGCCTATTGCTATACAGAATTACCAAGTGATTGGACGACACTACTAAAACAAAGAAATCGGTGGCAAAGAGGTTTGATTGATATTCTGTCTTTTCATCGCGACATAGCATTTCGCCCAACCTATAAACAAATTGGCAGTATAGGATATGGTTATTTCTTTATTTTTGAGTTTGTGGGACCGTTTTTGGAGGCAATCGGTTATTTCATGGTTCTTCTTGCTGCTGCTCTCGGATTATTATACCCTACCCTGTTATTGGCTATTTTTGTTGTATCCATTGCTTTTGGAGTTGTTATTTCCCTTTCGTCGTTATTTATGTCAGAAAAAGAATTATTAATGATGAGCAGGAAAGAAACATGGCTGTTACTGGGATATGCCATATTGGAAAATTTCGGGTATCGTCAGCTGATCAGTTTACACCGTGTTTATAGTACATTTTCTGCATTAAAGGAAACAGGACAGTGGGGAACCCAAAAAAGAAAAGGATTTAAAACATAAAAG
>JAQUYJ010000060.1 GCA_028691905.1 Bacilli bacterium | reverse complement strand
GGCGTTTGCCATTATCGCCATTCCTTTGCTTGTAGCTGCTATTTATTACGCAAAAGACAGAAAACGGTTGTTTATTGATTTAAATATCGCTTTGTTTTTAATTGCTGTGATTGTATATTCGTTGTTTCGAATCGAAAAGGTAGCAATCGGGGTAGTGGAATATTTGGAAAGCATGAATGAACGGGGATGGTTTGCTGATGAAGCGAGAATGGAAATCTATCAAAGCGGATGGAATACTTTTTTAGTATATCCCATTTTTGGGGCAGGTGCCTACAGCCCACCTTTCAATTTAACTTATGAAATTTCCCATTATCACAATTTTTTCATTCAGGTTATCGCAACAACAGGTTTGGCTGGTCTGCTTTCCTTTATTTTCTTCCTGTACTCTTTGATTAAAAAAAGTATGAGAAAACAGGCTTATGCAACCATGATGATCCTTTTGGTCATTGCTTTGCTAATCTATGGCCTTGTTGATCATACCTGGTTCAATCCGATTGTAATGATTTTGGTACTGATTGGATACAGCCCGCTGTCTCACTTAAGAAAACCGGTATAAAAGACTGGTTTTTTTAAATAACAGGTATCTTATAATATTTAATGCAACTTTTAGTTTTTTTTGGTATAATATATTCTAGTTGGTCGAGGTTACGATATGAAAAAATGGACAATATTTTCTTTATTTTTATTTATTTTAGTATTTGCAGGAGGATGCAGTCCCCAAAAAGAGGAATATGGGTATCGGGAATTTTATCTCGATATGGCTTTCAGCATTGTTCCGAAAGTGCAGGTTGTTGATACGATAACAAAACTGGAAGAACTGGATGATTTACGCAATGAGTTAAGTGAAATTACGACCCGTCTGGATAATGTTTTCAGTACGACAAAAGAAACCAGCTATCTTTCCCTTATCAATGAGCAGGCTGGCGTTGCTCCGGTCACTGTACCCGAAGATGTAATAATTGTTTTAAAGGAAGCAATTGCTGTGGCAAGGGAAAGCATTGTTGATGAAGTAGCCCTTTATGATGTAACCATTTATCCTGTTTGGGAGTTGTGGAATTTCAGTGCAAAATATTATCATGAACTGGAGGATAATCGGGAAACGATTCCCAATCCTCAGGATATTATTAACCGGTTGCCTCTGGTTGACTATACGAAAATTATCATAGATGAGGTCAACAGCACTGTTTATTTAACCGATGAAAATATGAAAATAGATTTGGGATCGATTGTGAAGGGGTTTGCCTGTGATTTAATCAAAACCTATTTACTGGAACAGGGAATCACAAGAGCAACCATTGATGTTGGCGGTAATTTGTTAACCTATGGCGCCAACTTCTACAATGACAGCGATCAGCCATGGAAAATAAAAATCCAAACCCCGTATGTAAGCCAGTATCAACCCAATTATTGGGATAATTATTTCCTGGGAACCTATTATGATACCGATGTAACAGTCGTCAGCAGCGGAACCTATGAACGATATATCAAAACCGAAGAGGGAGTGGATTATCATCACATCCTTGATCCGAGAACCGGATATTCCTTCGACAATGGTCTGATTTCTGTAACCATTATTACCGAGATTTCGATGTTTGCCGATGCCTATTCCACTGCTGTTTTCAGCATGGGATTGGAAAACGGGATGGAATTCATTGAAGGAAAAGCAGAACTGGAAGCAGTTTTTGTAACAAAGAACAAAGAAATATATGTAAGCAGTGGTTTGGAAGAAGCTTTTCTGTTTAATAACAATATTGAAAATATAGGCTATACCTATAAAGGAGTGTATGATGGAACTAGTAATTCGTAATTTACATGCGCAGGTGGAAGACCAGGAAATCATTCGGGGTCTGAATCTGACGATTTCAACTGGGGAAATCCATGCCATTATGGGACCAAACGGAACAGGAAAATCAACACTTGCTGCAGTTATTATGGGAAATCCACGCTATCAGGTAACAGAGGGCGAAATTCTTTTAAACGGAGAAGATGTTCTTCAAATGAGTGTCGATGAAAGAAGCCGAAAAGGTATTTTTCTGGCCATGCAGTACCCGAATGAAATTCCGGGTATTACAAATGCTGATTTTATTAAGTCAGCAATGCAGGCCAGGTTAAAAGAAGGAGAATATGTTTCATTATTCAAATTTGTGAAGGAAATGGATCATGCCGTTCAGGATTTGAAAATGAATCCCAATTTGCCGCACCGTTATGTCAATGAAGGATTTTCAGGCGGAGAAAAGAAAAGAAATGAAATTCTTCAGATGAAAATGTTGAAGCCCTCCTTTGCTTTACTGGATGAAATCGACTCCGGACTGGATGTGGATGCGTTGAAAATCGTTGGCGAAAACGTCAATCAAATGCGAAGCGATACATTTGGGGCGTTGGTTATTACCCACTATCAACGTCTTTTGGATTACATAACTGTTGATGTCGTTCATATAATGATTAACGGTCAAATCGTAAAAAGCGGAGGAAAAGAACTGATTGAACGGGTTGATTTGGAAGGATACGACTGGATCAAACAGGAAATGGGAATTGAAGAAGATGTGGAACCGAAACGAACCATTGTTTTGGGGACATGCGGAGCCCGTAAAGAAAAATGAAACAGTTACAAAGAAAAATAAACGATATAATGAAATTAATAGAAGACAGCGAATACTACATTCTCTTTAACGACGGGAAAGCAGTACGCAGTCATCTCCCCGAGACAATTCGGGTTGGAATTGATTCCTACTACAATACAAATGACTTCTACAAAAGAAACAAAACTGCTTTTGAAGAAGAAGTGGATTTGAAAGTACCATTTTCCAGTATTATTGAGATTAATACGGATTGTGAATTGAAAATCATTCACCTGAATGATGATATAGAATATGCTGACTATTTGATAATGGTCAAAAAGACTATTGAGGCAAAAATAATCAATCTGTATTATCAGGTAAGCAATAATTTTAAAACAAAAGTTGAGATTGTATGTGAAGAAGATGCCAAGTTAACATTCAAGAATATTGGCAACTGCAATCAGCAAACCACATCCATGATCAATCTGTTTGCGATGGAAAACAGTCAGATACATATTGATGACCTGGCGATGAATAATCAACAGTTGCATAAAACAATCAATGTCTTTTTATTGGAAGAAGGTATTCAGTTTGATATGGCCAATGTCATCATCAACTGCTCGGGAACAAAACAGATTTATGATTACAATGTAACCCATGTCATGGGTAACAGCACTTCCAATATGCTTAATTTTGGGATTGCGAAAAACAATTCAGAATTGATTTTCAACTGTAACGGCACCATTCAGAAAGATGCAAAGGCAAGTAATTTAGCCCAGTTGTCGCGGGGAATCATTCTCGATCCGACTTCATCCATTCAAGCCAATCCAATTCTGGAAATCGATGAATTTGATGTAATGGCCAGTCATGGAGCATCCATTGGTGCAATAGATGAAAATGATTTATATTATTTAATGAGCCGGGGACTGACCAGAAAAGAAAGTGAAGATTTAATGGTCAAAGCTTTTGTTCAGCCCTTTTTCCGTGATCTTACAAGTGATGCAATTGTATCCTATTTAATGGAAAAAATAGAAACCAAATTACAGGAGTAAAAATATGGAAACCAGTAATAAACGGTTGCTTTTTCCTCTTTTAGTGAATCATCCTCATTTTATTTATTTGGATTCTGCAGCAACAGCGCTTAAACCGCAATGCGTATTGGATAAAATGAATGAATATTATCAACTGTATGGGGTTAATATTCATCGGGGAGTATATCAATTGAGTTATGAAGCAAGTCTTGCCTATGAAGAAGCAAGAAAAAAAGTAGCTGATTGGATTCACAGTCAGGAAGAAGAAATAGTATTCACCAGAAATGCAACGGAATCGTTAAATAAAATATGTTTGATGAATGCTGCCATGCTGAATCAGGACGACGAAATCCTGACTACCGAACAGGAGCATCACAGCAGTGTACTGCCCTGGATGCATTTGGCCGGTAAAAATCAATGCCGTCTTCGCTACCTTCCTTTAAACGAATCCGGTGAAATTACAGTTGAAGTTTTTAAAAATGCGCTCACTCCAAAAACAAGGATTCTTGCCATTACGTATGCTTCCAATGTCATGGGGACAATTACCCCATTATCGGAAATCATCCGAATCGCTCACCAAAACAACATCCTTGTGATTGTGGATGCCAGTCAGATTGTTGCCCATCAGCGCATCAATGTAAAAGAACTGGATTGTGACTATTTGGCTTTTTCAGGACATAAGATGTATGGACCGACCGGAATCGGTATCCTGTATGGGAAAAGCAAATTATTGAAAAAACTGGATCCAATTGAATATGGGGGCGATATGAATGACGATGTTGATTTGCATCAGGTTACCATTAAACCGATTCCCCATCGCTTTGAAGCGGGAACACCGGCAATCGCCGAAGCAATAGGACTATCAGAAGCCATATCCTTTCTGGAAGAGCAGGGCATGGATGTTATTGGAAAAAAGGAGCAGACAGTTCATCAGTATGCCCTGAATTTACTCAGTCAGATTGATGATGTCATTGTCTATAATCCCAAAGCAGTATTACCGATTATTGCTTTCAATATCAAAGGGGTTCATCCCCATGATGCTGCCAGCTTTTTTGACGGCAATCAGATTGCCATTCGGGCCGGACATCACTGTGCCCAGTTAATGTCGAAATGGCTGCATGCTCCACACGGAACTCTGCGGGCTTCTCTCGGGCTTTTTAATACCAAACAGGATATAGATAAATTAATTGCAACTATTCAGGAAGTAATCCATTTTTTTAAAGGAGCATAATATGCAGGAATTATATCGACAAGTCATTTTGGATCATTATAAAAATCCCCGTTTCAAGGGATTAAAAGGATTCAATCAGGTTCACCTTCGTAATCCTTCCTGTGGGGATGATATTACAATGGAAGCTAAAATTGAAGATGGAGTAGTGAAAGAAGTCCATCATGATGGGTCGGGGTGTTCGATTTGCTGTGCTTCTGCATCTGTTCTGTGTGAATTGATGCATGATAAGAATATCGAACAGGCAAGAGATTTACTTGCTGATTACTATCGTCTGATTCGCGGGGAAAAAGTACTCCAGGAAGAGTTGTTGGAAGAAGCAATGGCTTTTCAGGGAATCAGTCAATTTCCGGCACGAATAAAATGTGCGACAATTGCCTGGAAAGCTTTTGAAGAACTGTTGGGAGACAAAGATGAATAAAAATAATATTAAAGATATCATTGGGGAATACCAATATGGATTTCATACAGACAGTAAACCGGTTGTCCGTACCCAAAAGGGATTGAATCGGGATGTAATAGAGGCTATCTCCCACTATAAGGAAGAACCAAAGTGGATGCTGGAAAAGCGCTTAAAGGCGTATGAGCAGTTCAATAAAATCCCTCTGCCCCAATATGGACCGGATTTATCCCATATCCAATATGATGATTATACCTATTATATCAAGTCCTCCGATAAGGTGGAAAAGAAATGGGAAGATGTTCCTGAAGAAATCCGTGATACATTTGATAAACTGGGAATACCGGAAGCAGAAAAAAAATTCCTGGCCGGTGTATCCACGCAGTTTGAATCAGAAGTGGTATACCATTCCACGATTCAGGAACTGGAAGCGATGGGGGTATTGTTTTGCGATACCGATACGGCTTTAAAAAAATATCCGGAACTCTTTCAATCCTATTTTGGGAAAGTGGTTCCCGGTTCAGACAATAAATTTGCGGCACTGAACAGTGCCGTATGGAGTGGTGGATCCTTTATATATGTTCCAAAAGGAGTGCGGATTGAGAAACCGCTGCAGTCTTATTTTCGGATTAATTCCGAACAGATGGGGCAGTTTGAACGGACTTTGATTATCGTTGATGAAGGAGCAAGTCTTCACTATG
>JAQUYJ010000059.1 GCA_028691905.1 Bacilli bacterium | reverse complement strand
TCCACCATAGCGAGCAGTGTAAAAGAAGCCAGTTTATACATTATGCCTTTTTACATTATTCCCATGGTTGTCAGTTTTATTCCGATGTTTGCAGAACATATTCCGGGATGGGGAATTGATTATATTATTCCCATTTACAATGTCGCATTGGTAATAAAAGGAATATTGATATCCGAGTTAACTGCTGTCCAGTTCCTGACTGTGACCCTGTCAACAATCGTATACTTTATTATTATATTGATTTTTGTTACAAAATTATTCCGAACAGAACGGATTATGTTTGCGAAGTAAACCTTCCCCAAGGGAAGGTTTTCTAAAGCAAAAAGAGCGCAGAAACAGCCTTCCTATGCTATAATAAAAGCGGTGATAAAATGAAAATAAAGCAAATTACAGAGTGGATTGACATGAGCAATCCGTGGAATTATCAAAATGAAAAAATTATTAAATATTTGGAATTACAGGGTTTTGTCGGTGTTGGAAAATACCAATATTATATCGGTAAAAAGCAGCCCTGTGAAAAGACGAAAGCAATGGTTGCTCTATTTGAGGCAATACAGTTTTTCTTTTCCTATGAACAAATGGAAATCATCCGACTATTGCGTCTTGAATTTCAAACAATCGGTGAATTAGCTCTTTCCAAAGCGTATTTGGAAGATATTCTGGTTGAGAGGGGTGTGGATATTAATCGGTTTTTTGAAAAACTGGAGGAAATAAAAGCAAAGATTGACTGTGAATATATCCAAAATAATCCCAATCAAATTGTATTTGAATTGAATACGGATCAAGATCAGACGATTACCCTTACCAAAACAAATATGTTTACAGAAATTAAAAAACATTGTCCGCCCAGCATTCGGGTAGGAGCGGTTCATCTCGAACAGGAACTGCTCACGCTCTTCAATCAATATGAAAAATTAGCAATTGAAGAGTTACCCTTTCTTATGGGGATTTCCGATCAGGTTATCCTTGATGAAGTAAACCGTTTGCTTCAAAAAAGAATTATAAAAATGTATCCTACTCCCCATTATCAGTTTATAAAAATCAGATGTCACTGCTGCGACTCAGAAGGATGCTGCTGAGATGAATTACAAAGTATATGTCGATCCTAAAAAAATCGGTAAAAATCATTTTTCAGCTTTACAGAATGCTTTTCCTCACTTTGAATTCATCGCTGATAAAGAAGACAGCTATCAGGCTGATATAATCATTGATTATCCTGCCATTGCCACCAAAAAGCAACTGGAACAATATCCCAACTTAAAATGGATTCAGTTTCTGACAGCAGGGTATAACAATGTCGATTTGGATTATCTTCGCGAGCGAAATATCCTGGTCAGCAATGCGAAAGGTGTATACAGTATTACCATAGCAGAAGATGTAATAACCAAAATTCTCGTTCTCAATCGCCTGGTCAGTAAATATGTCATGAACATGAAACAGCAGGTGTGGCAGTCTGAACAGAAAGAAGAAGAAATATATCAATCAACAGTTGGAATTTTAGGAGCAGGCTCGATTGCCACTGAAATCGCAAAACGGATTCGTCCATTTGAAGTATCTGTTTTGGGGTATCGAAAAAATGAGATTCATGCTGAGTTTTTTGATCAAATTTATGTTGGAAGAACTGGTTTGGAACAGTTATTAAAGCAAAGTGACATCGTTATTGTTGCCCTTCCTCTAAATGAAGAAACAAAATTACTGTTTGGTACAAAAGAATTTTCCTTGATGAAAACAAACGCCCTTTTCATCAATATTGGGCGGGGTGAAATAGTCAATCAGGAAGCCCTGATTCAGGCACTGCAAACAAAACAGATAAGGGGTGCAGCACTCGATGTAACCTCACCGGAACCACTCCCGGTCAACAGCCCCCTTTGGACGATGGAACAAGTGTTTATAACCCCCCACAATGCTGCCTACAGTACGAAAATGCTGTCACGGTTGGCTGCGTTCCTAAAACTGAATTTAGCGCTCTTTGATCAGCACAAAAAAATACAGAATAAAATATAAATCCTTAACTGATAAACTCAGTTAAGGATTTTAAATAACTCCTCATAAACCAGGTAATCTGTTTCCTCCATACCCAGACTTTGGTAGGTCTTTTGAGCACGTATATTATGTTTTTCCACATATAATCGGATTCCACACACATCTTTTTGCTTTGCTGCCTGGGCTCTGACTTCTTGATATAATTGCTTATAAATACCCTTGTGACGATGCTGTGGTGCAACATAAACGCTTTGTATCCACCAGAAATAGCCATTTCGCCAGTCACTCCATTCGTAGGTAACCATTAATTGACCGACAGTTTGACTGTCCACTTCGTAGACATAATAATATCCCTTTGTAGAATCGGCGAGGATGGCTTTTACCCCTTCGGTGACTGTATTGCAGTCTAGTACTTTTTTTTCAGTTTCCCAGGCCATGGCTATATTATACTCCGTAATAATTGGCCAATCAGCTATTGTTCCTTTTCGTATCATTCTTTCACCCTCCTCTATTATAACAAATTTTTAGGATTTTCCAAGAAAAAGGTTGGATTTTTTAGGTAAAAAATGGTATAATACAAAAAAATAGGGGGATAATATGCAATTTGAAAAATCATGCGGAGCAGTAGTATACCACTATGATCAAGATGAATGTAAGATTTTACTGATCAAACAGTTACATGGCCGGCACTGGTCTTTTCCGAAAGGGCACATGGAACAAAATGAGTCAGAAGAAGAAACTGCAGTTCGGGAAGTAAAAGAAGAATCGGGGATGGATATTCAACTGATTGAAGGCTTCCGTGAAGTCAATACCTATCCGATATCAAGGAATAAATTGAAAGATGTCATTTATTTTTTGGGACGGGCAATTTCCAAACAAGTCTGTAAGCAGGAAGAAGAAATTGAAGCAATCGGCTGGTTTACTGTGCTGGAAGCATATGAAAAAATAACTTTTGAAAATGATGTTGAAATATTGCGAAAAGCAATGAATTTTTTTGAGGTAAACAATAACCTGATTCTTCGCCAGGCCAATCTAGAAGATGCTGAAGCACTTGGAAGGATGCATTATGAAAGTTGGATTCATTCTTTTAAAGATTTGGTTCCAACTAGCTATTTGGACCGCTTACAGGTTGAAGTATTTATTGAAAGGTTTCCAAAAATGAAACAGGTGGATTTATTGGAGCAGTATGGAAAAGTAATTGGCTTTGTATCATATGGTCCCAGTCGGGATGAAGACCTGTTCGATTATGGAGAAGTATATGCGATTTATCTTGCCTGGGAAGAACAGGGCAAAGGTTATGGAAAACGATTAATGGAGCAGGCAAAGAACAGCTTATTGGTTCAGGGTTATCGTAATATTTTATTGTGGACCTTGGAAAACAATCAGTATGGCATTCGTTTCTACAGGAAAAACGGTTTTGATTGGGATGGTAAAACAAAAATAATGAACTTCGATGAGCCACGAACCTGTCGAAGATATATATGGAGAGGATAAAATGGAAACAGAAAAAATTGTCATTGATTGGACGGATGGTTTTAATGGCCTGTTACAGGCACCGGGCGGCGAAATAGAAATAAGCGAAACTGCTTTAAAACCCTATAATCTGCTCTATGGTGCCCTTGGTTCTTGCTTTTATGCGACATTTTTAGAAATAGCAAAAAAGAAAAGACTTCATTTTGATCATGGCAGGGTTACGATTACTGGAACAAAAAGAGACGAGGTTCCTGCTACCTTAAATTATGTAAAAGTAGTATTGACAGTTTCCAACCCAAGCAATGAAGTCCAGATTATTAAAAGTGCAGAGCTCGGAGCAAAATACTGTTCCATCTATACAACAATAAGCAAAGTTGCAGCCATTGATTTGGTTGTTGAATTTGAATAAAACAGTACTGTTGCAAGTGCTGTTTTTTTATAGCATATAAAGGTATTCAGTTTGCTGATGAATCAGCAATTGTTTTCATAAAAAACAGAATCTGAGTTATGAGTTTTTCTTTATATTTTCAGTCTAATATGTTATAATTGACAAGTAGGAAGGAAAGAAAAATGTATACACTGACCTTAAAGAAAAAAGAAGAAATACGTTTATTGGAAGGCCATCCCTGGGTATATGCCAATGAAGTCTATCAGATTTCCGGTTACGGTGAACAGGGCAGTATTGCCCGTGTGGAAAGCTTTGATCATCGCTTTATAGGATATGGTTATATTAATCATGCTTCCAAAATAATCGTTCGTCTGTTGACAAGGGATGAAACACCAATCGACCGGGATTTTTTTAAAAATAGAATTATTCAGGCAAATGAAAGAAAAATACAGCTGGGTTATCAGGATGCTTATCGCGTCGTTTTTGGGGAGTCCGATTTTCTTCCCGCTTTAATTGTCGATAAATATCAGGATTATTTATCCGTCCAGTTTCTTTCGTTGGGGATGGAAGTACGAAAGCAAATGATTATCGAAATTTTGATTGAATTATTTGCTCCACTTGGTATTTATGAGCGGAGTGATGTGCCCGTTCGCGAAAAAGAAGGGTTGGCTCAACAAAAAGGCATCCTGTATGGGGCAGTGCCTGACGAGATAATCATTCAGGAAAATGGTCTGCAGATTTGCATAGATATCAAGGAAGGCCAAAAAACCGGTTATTTTCTCGATCAAAAAGAAAACAGGGATCATCTACGTCATTTTGTAAGAGGAAAAAAAGTATTGGATTGTTTTTCCAATATTGGTGGTTTTTCACTTTGTGCCAGTAAATATCAGGCAAAAGAAGTAATAAGCCTCGATAGCAGCATCCGGGCGATTGAAACAGTCAATAAAAATGCTGCATTGAATGGATTTTCAAATATTCAGGCAATTCCATGTGATGTTTTCGAACAATTTCGGATCTATCGAAAACAAAAAGAAATGTTTGATGTTATTATATTGGATCCTCCCGCCTTTATAAAAAGTAAGGATAAAGTAAAGGAAGGATATCGAGGTTACAAAGACTTGAATATCCAAGCAATGAAATGCATGAATAAAAATGGTTATTTGATTACCTGCAGTTGCTCCCAACATTTGACTTTACCGCTTTTTATGCAAATGATTAAGGAAAGTGCTCTGGAAGCGGGAGTGGAAGTAAAATTAGTGGAATTCAGAACCCAGGCCAGAGACCATGCGACATTGCTTGCTTTGGAAGAAAGCCTGTATTTAAAAGTTGCAATACTTCAAATTTGCTAGAGGATGAGAATGAAAAAATTTAAAATTATTTTACGGTTTGGAATAGTCATTGTCCTGTTATTTTGGATTGTCGTTGTATTTTTACCACGTCCCCAAAGTGTCGCTGGTGTGAATCCCCTTCGTATTCAGGATGATGAAAAGCCCATATTAATTGCGCACGGCGGAGGAAATAAGGAGTTTCCAGATAATACGTTGGAAGCTTTTTACCATGCCTACTCCATTGATCCCAATTGTATGTTGGAAACGGATGTCAGTATAACAAAAGACAACGTAATCATTCTGTCCCATGATATAATGCTGGATAGAAAAACTACGCTTCAAAATGCTTTAATAGAAGAGATGAATTACAGTGATTTAATAGCTGATGAAGTCGACTTTAATTATCAAAATGCGGTTAATGAGGAAGGATATCGAACCGATGGCAACCTGGTTAAATATAACAATTATTTAGGAGAAGAAGTAAGTCCGCTCGATGTAGTTTATCCAGCAGGAATTCTACCACGGCATGACACTGTCTTTCTTGCCACGACACTGGAAGAATTAATCATTGCCTTTCCGAACAATTTAATCAATGTGGAAATAAAACAGGGTGGAGAAGTCGGATTAAAAGCGCTAAGAGAAGTGATTTTTCTGATGGATCAATTAGACAGTACCTATCACACTTTTGAACGCATTGTTCTTGCTTCCTTTCATAAGGATATCTATCAGGCCCTGGTCGATTACAAAACCAGTACCCATCCGGAACT
>JAQUYJ010000058.1 GCA_028691905.1 Bacilli bacterium | reverse complement strand
CATGCTTCGGGATTGGAAGCAGTAATCGGGTTTTTGTACCTAACTAAACAGGAAAAACGACTTGGCGAGATGATGGAACAAATTATTGCATTAACGGAGGATCTTCATGGCTGATATTATTTACGGTAAAAATGTTGTACGTGAAGCAATTTCAACGAAACGAAGTATCCTCAAATTATATATATTGGAACAGAATAAAGAATGGATTGATCTGGCAAAAAAAAATAATATTCCGATTCAAACCATTACTGCCAAACAAATGGATCAAATGTGCGGTGGACTTCATCAAGGTGTGGTTGCTGAAGTGGCCTCCTATCAGTTTTATCCTTTAATGGAACTGGTTCAATCAAGAAAATTACGATTTGGCTTACTGTTGATTTTGGATGGGTTGGAAGATCCCCATAATTTGGGAGCTATTTTGAGAATAGCGGATGCAGGTGCAGTTGACGGAATCATCATTCCCAAAAATCGTAGTGTTTCTTTATCACCCACGGTTGCGAAAGTATCAACCGGGGCAATTGAGCATGTAAAGGTCACGGAAGTTACCAATCTCACAGCAACCATTAAAACATTGAAAGAAAACGGGTTTTGGATTGTTGCAGCAGAGAATAAAGACACTGCTCAACTGTATAATCAAATGAAATATGATATGCCAATTGCCTTAATTATTGGCTCAGAAGGAAAAGGAATTTCACGCTTGGTTTTGGAACAGGCTGATTTCATTGTCAAGATACCTATGTATGGTCAAGTCAATTCCCTAAATGCTTCTGTATCCTGTGGCATTCTCGTATATGAAATAAATAAGTATAGAAAGGATTGAAATATGAATCATCAATATAACGACAGTGAGTTGTTATATTTGATTGATGAAGGTAATGATCTGGCATTGACCATACTATATGAAAAATATAAAGGATTAATTCACAAACGTTTAAATAGTTTTAAAATTAAAGAT
Source organism: Bacilli bacterium (assembly GCA_028691905.1). GTDB lineage: Bacteria > Bacillota_I > Bacilli_A > ML615J-28 > CAG-698 > JAQVOS01. The sequence continues at coordinate 5,160 of JAQUYJ010000058.1, read as the reverse complement.
AAAAATTACGAAGATTTTATGCAGGAAGGGTTGATGGCTATGCATGTAGCAATTAATACCTATCGTCCCTATTCACGCAAAACATTTCATAAGTACTATGATTTGTTATTACAAAGAAGGATAATGAATATCCTTAGAAAAGAGCATTACTACTTTTTTCAAGTAGTAATAAGTGATGACCTATCCGAGCAGCTTCATGAGGATTTTTGCCCCTATCATCCGGTTGAAGAATTTGCATTTAAACCTTTGGAAGAAGCGGTATATGATTTGCTTATGAAATACCACTATCGGCCTACTGAAATAGCAAAACAACTTCAGCTGCCTATTAAGAAAACGTATAATGTCATTTATGCTGTTCGGAAAAAAATTGATCAATACAATAAGAAATAAAACAGAAATAGCAATTGACAAAACGAGCTTATTTTGGTAAAATAATAAGATGGTAAAGGTGTTATTATGAGAGAAAAAGTAATTTTAATTTGTGAAGAATGCTTGTCTCGTAACTATACTGTCAATCGAAACATATTAAACAAAAACACAAGAATGGTTATTAAAAAGTTTTGCAAGAAATGCAACAAGCATACCATTCATAAAGAGACAAAATAGGAGGAAAATTATGTCTGAAGAAAAAAAGCCCAATCGTTTACTCATGGTATTTACTAAAGAATATAAACATGAAAGTTTGATACTTTTATTTTTAGCGTTAGTAGCAATTATCTTGGGAGTATTGTTTTTAAACGGTGTTTTAAATGCTGATGGTGTTTTCCTGATTGGTGATTATCCACAGGTGTTTGCCTGGGTTTTAATCGTTTTAGGTGCATTATCCGTATTGTTGGCTGTTTGGCCTTATTATAAACCATCCATTGAAGAAGTACGACGTGTATCGTGGCCTACAAGAGGAATCATGCTGCAGAATTCGCTTACTGTATTCCTGTTTTCTTTAATTCTTTCTGTTTTCTTTGCTTTATCCGATAATATAATCAAATTGATTTTTGGGTTATAAAATGATTGATCGGGCATGGTATGTAGTTACAACCTATTCTGGATTGGAAAACGCAGCAAAACGAAATATTGAAAACCGCATAGAATCAATGAATATGGGGGATTATATTTTTCAGGTTTTGGTTCCAGAAGTGAAATCTTTTGAAAGAAAGAAAAATGGGGAAATGAAAGAAGTTATTACAAAACCATTTCCCGGATATGTTTTTATTGATATGATAGTTACAGATGAAACATGGTTCATGGTTCGAAATACACCAATGGTTACCGGAGTGTTGGGATCATCTGGTGGTGGAGCAAAACCGGTTCCTCTTCCGGAAGAAGAAATACAACCGATTTTAAAGATGTGCGGAGTTGCAATTGATAAAAAATTCACTTCCCAAATCGGCGATATGGTTCGGATTATTTCTGGGGCATTTGCCGGGCAAACCGGTAAAATTGACGAAATTGACTATGATAAAAATACGGTAAAAGTATTGGTCGATTTTTTTGGTCGGTTAACTCCGGCGGAACTCGATTTTTCGGAAGTGAAACCCGAATAAAAAATGCTTTGTGAGAAGCATTTTTTATATGGATATTGGTCGATATCTTTTTGGATAAGATGTTGACATTTTATACCTTTTAAGGTATAATAATTTGGCGTGCATGATCAACACGTATTCTATTTTTAGTGGGAGAGTGGATACTCATATACCACATCACGGACAAAAGAGGAGGTGCGTCTCGTGGCAGCGAAAAAAATCACGAAAGTTATTAAATTGCAAATAGCCGCAGGGAAAGCGACAATGGCTCCACCGGTTGGTCCAGCTTTAGGACAAGCAGGTGTAAATGGTCAACAATTTGTACTTCAATTCAACGAAGCAACAAAAGATCAGGTCGGTAATGTTGTTCCTGTCATTATTTCAGTTTATGAGGATCGTACATTTTCTTTCATCACAAAAACTCCACCGGCAGCAGACTTATTAAAGAAAGCAGCTGGAATTCAAAGTGGTTCTTCCAATGCAAAGAAAACAAAAGTAGCAACAGTCAAGCGTGAAAAAGTACGCGAAATTGCGAAATTGAAATTGCCCGATTTAAATGCCTATACAGTAGAAGAAGGCATGAAAATCATTGAAGGAACTGCAAGAAACATGGGAATTGTTGTTGAAGATTAATTAACAAAAATTTCTAACGATTTATTCAAAGACAATAATAAGGTACTGCCTTATATAGTGGGAGGAATTTCCGTTAGACCACAAAGGAGGAAAACAATATGGCAAAACATGGCAAAAAGTATCAAGAAGTCGCAAAATTGATTGATACTAGCAAACGTTATCCATTGGTTGAAGCTGTTGAATTGGTAAAACAAACTAGTGTAACTAAGTTTGATGCAACAGTTGAAGTTGTATTTCGCATGAATCTTGATTCAAGAAAAGCCGAACAAAATCTGAGAGGAGCAATTGTATTACCGCACGGTACTGGTAAAGTACGTCGTGTCTTGGTATTGACAAAAGGTCCTAAAGCCAAAGAAGCTGAAGAAGCCGGTGCAGATTATGTTGGTGACAGTGAATATCTTGAAAAGATTAAGGGCGGATGGTTTGATTTTGATATTATCGTAGCTACCCCTGATATGATGGGTGAACTTGGAAAATTAGGAAAAATATTGGGACCGAAAGGTCTGATGCCTAATGCGAAAACAGGTACTGTTACGATGGATTTGAAAAAAGCAGTTGAAGAAATTAAAGCCGGTAAAGTGGAATATCGTGTTGATAAAACAGGTAATGTTCCAGCAATAGTTGGTAAAGTTTCATTTGATGCTGATAAAATCGCTGAAAACATCAAAGTCATTTATGCAACTTTGATTCGTTTAAAACCAGCAACAGTTAAAGGAGTTTACGTCAAAAATATCTCCGTTGCAACAACTATGGGTCCTGGAATCAAGATCAATCCAGAATCAATTTAAATTAAATAGAATACCATAAAAAAATAGAATCGTATAAAATGCCGTAGACAGTAGGTGCTCTAAGCTTAATTTCCTACCGAGGTCAAGTGTGTAAACACAAACCCTCTTTTGCGCATTAGTAGAAGAGGTTTTCTTATTTTTCATAGGAGGTGGAAAAATTGAAACAAGCAACATTGCAAAAGAAAGTTGAACAAGTAAATGAAGTTGTTGAACAATTTCAAAACAATCAATCAGCAATCGTTGTCAATTGTATCGGCCTGACAGTGGCCGAAGTGATGGATCTCCGCCGCCAATTGTATGCAAAAGGCACAGAATTAAAAGTTATTAAAAATAATGTTTTAAGACGTGCAGCTGCTACAGTGGGATATGTCGGATTGGATGAAGTGCTAAGTGGCCCAAGTGCAGTAGCCTTCTCAAATGATGCAGCAAATGCATCGAAAGTTATTTATGATTTTGCGAAAAAGAACAAACGTTTGGGCGTAAAAGCCGGCGTTGTTGACGGCAAAGTAATGAATGTTGAAGAATTTAAAGTATTTGCAACATTACCAAACAAAGAAGGTATGTTGTCAATGTTGTTGAGTGTATTGCAAGCTCCAATTCGCAATTTGGCTTATGCGGTTAAGAGTGTTGCAGAACAAAATCTTTAATTTAATAGGAGGAAAATTATGAAAATTAATGTTACTGATTTTATTGCATCATTGAAAGAAATGACAGTATTAGAATTAAACGAATTGGTGAAAGCAATTGAAGCTGAATTTGGTGTTACCGCAGCTGCACCTGTTGCTGCTGCAAATGTTGCTGCTGCAGAAGTTGAAGAAGGACCAAAACTATACAACGTAGTCTTAAAAGAAATTGGATTGGCTAAGATCAATGTTATCAAAGTCGTTCGTGAATTAACTGGATTAGGCTTAAAAGAAGCCAAAGATTTAGTTGATGCTGCTCCAAAAGCGGTAAAAGAAGGCGTTAATGAAGACGAAGCAAAAGCTATCAAAACAAAATTGGAAGAAGCCGGCGCAGTTGTTGAATTGAAATAAAGATGAAACCTAGTGTAACTAGGTTTTTATCATTAATAGGAGGGAAATAAAATGGGACAGTATTTTGAAAAAGAACCCCAATCTGCTTCAAATGTATTTTCGTTTACTTATTTTTTTCAACAAAAAAAATATACATTCACTTCGGACAACGGTGTTTTTTCTAAAAAGCAAGTAGATTATGGTACCCATGTTTTATTGAAGAGTATAATAACAATACCTTTTTCTACAGCTTTGGATATGGGCTGTGGGATTGGAATAATTGGCATATGCCTGGGAAGGGAGAATCCCAATGCTCAGATTGAAATGGCTGATATCAACAGACGTTCCCTTCAGCTTGCAGAAGACAATGTCCATAAAAATGAAGTAAAGAACTGCACTGTAATAGAAAGCAATTTATATCAAAATCTTACCAGCCAATATGATCTGATTGTTTCCAATCCACCTATTCGTGCCGGAAAAAAAACAGTACATCAAATAGTAGAAGAAGCAATTTTTCATTTAAAAGAAAATGGCAGTATTGCAGTAGTGATTCAAAAGAAGCAAGGAGCCATGTCCCTTTATAAAAAAATGGAAGAAATATTTGGCAATATAGAAGTATTGAGTAAAGATAAGGGCTATTATGTTTTGGTAAGTGTTCTTCAAAAGAAGGATAAAGAAATATAACCAATGTTCATGGTGGTATTAAAATAGGTGATGAGAAGAAAAGGTTAGAAATAAACCTTTTTTTCTTTACAAATAGGAAATCTTAAAGTATAATAGTTAAGATGAAAAAACGAATTTTCATAACTAAATAGTTGCTATTTTGCTGTGTCCTCATCTATGAATAATCTAGATGAGTTTTTTTAGTGCCCATCAATTATTTCTTGACAACTTGACATAATTGTGGTATCATAGTAAAATGCAATAATATGTCATGATGAAAATTCGGCACAATCATTTTTGCGAATGAATTAGCGAGGTGGAAAGATTTGAGCTTTAAAAATGTGGTTTATGGAAAAAATCGTATCAGGAGAAACTACTCGCAGGTGCAAACAAATGTAGAACTCCCCAATCTAATTGAAGTACAGACCAAGTCGTTTGAGTGGTTTGTAAATGAGGGTATTAAAGAATTATTTAAAGAACTTTCACCAATAAAAGATCACGGTGAAAAGTTGGAATTGTATTTGGGTAATTACGAATTCGATG
>JAQUYJ010000057.1 GCA_028691905.1 Bacilli bacterium | reverse complement strand
AAGAAGATATCGCACAAATTCATCTGGTTGAAAAGGTCGTTGATAAATGCTATAACACCGGTTACATGAAAAAAACGATGAGTTACCTAATTGATCACTGCCCTTCCTTTTTTCAATTTTGTTTGGATTTCAATCGCTACTTCAGTACAGCCCACAATTGGTTACAGTACAATCTGGATGACCTTTTTAAAGCAATGTTTTCTTTTATGCAGACAAAGCAGGAAAATACAGAAGAAATTTTGTTTTTAATGAAAATGGATTATCTTACCCATTTTAAAATAAAACCAAAAATTTGGTGGCAGCAGCAGGCCAAGACACAAAAAAACTCCCTTCTTGAAACAATTTATCCCCATTTCTTAACTTACCTGCCAAAAGAAGATATCCGAAAATATGGAATAATTGAAACATTTGAAAACCAATTGTTCTTTATTTATTACAAACAGAATGATTTTCAATATAAATTAATTAGTTTACCATTTTTTTCTTGCAAAAACTGAAAAAAGTGGTAAAATAGTAATGAGTTTTAGGGCTATCGCCAAGTGGTAAGGCAACGGACTCTGACCCCGTCATTCGATTGTTCGAATCAATCTAGCCCTGCCATTTTAAAAAACCATGCTTGCTGCATGGTTTTTTAATTAACTATAGAATCATTTAGATGCTTTTTACAGGCCCAGTTTCCGGCAACCATTTTGTTTTTTTCACAAGATGAGTGAATAAGTCGATTAATGGACCAAGGAGAATTACAGTCATAACTGAGCCAATCCCTATTGTACCACCCAACAGCCATCCAATTATAAATAGACTTGCATCGTTGATTATTTTTATAAATGCAAAACGCATTTTCACTTTTTGCTTGATGGTTAAGAGGATGCCCTCAAATGGCGAATAACCAATATTGGCGTATATATATATTGCTAAGGCAAAACTTAGAAACAATATTGCGACAAAGACCATTACTATTCTTTCCAATAGAGAAACCGGAATCGGTAACCATCCCCACCCAATAATCAAATTGATCATCGGCCCCAGTAATAAAGCGACAACAAATGTTCCGATATGAATCATCTTCTTGTTTATAATCCACAAAAGGATGGACAGGACGACATTGATAATGAGAATTCCCGTTCCTATTTCTAATTGCAGTACACTGGAAATACCCTGTTCAAACACCAGAACAGCGTCCCCACCAATACCGGCCACCACTAAAGCTGAACCGCAAAATGAGATAATCAAAACGGCCAGTAACAGCAATCCTATTCTAATACTATATTCTTTTAATTTTTCTGTTTTCATTTTCATTCCTTTATAACCCGTATGATTATACCTCATGTTTCCTGTTAATGCAATAAAAATAGCACATATGTGCTATTTTTGGTGATCCAATATCGTTTTAATGGTATTCATAACCTCATCGACATTTTCAACATATTCAATATTCAACGATTTTTCGTTTCGTATAAAAAAACGAATCGTTCCGTGACGCATTTTCATTCCTCTTGAATACTTATTGATCTTGTCTGTTCCAATAATGTTTTTAGGAAAAAGAATAATTTTTCTGGTTATGCGGTGAATAATAAACATATTCTCTTTATATGTAATCAACTCTTGGGGATAAAGCAAGTGTACAATCGTAAAATAAAGAACAACTGCAATGAGAAAAAATAAAACGTAATCCAGAAACAGAAAGAAATTACTTCCTTCGTTTGGAATAAAAATAAAAACAACAAAAGATGCCAGGGTAATAAATTTTGTCAATAGACTTAAATTTGTTTTTTTCGCAATTACAATCTCTTCCATTTTTTCCTCTTCTACTCAACCATTGTTATATAATTGGTAATCAAATAATAACATATATGGTGAATAAATTCAAGTGAAATGAATATTGAAGCAACTGCAATCATATCTATATAACTTATTCTTGGTAAAATCGGTTCAGAAAAATATTGCTGGAAATGGGAAAACAGTGGTTCGATTAAAGCAAAGATTACAACACCAAAAAAGAAGATGGAAAAATGAAAATTCACTTGTTTCCGCGTTGTTTTAATCCCCTGCTGCAGGGTGAGACGGTTCAAGAAAAACCATGAAAGGCTACCCAATCCATAAACCAAGACAAATGCCCAATAAGGGACTTGATAAATCCGTTGAATAATGAAAAGCAATAAAGTGTAGAACGACAAAAAGTAATGATATAAATCTTTTTTAAATAAATAAAATGAAAAATATACTATCAATACAAAAACTATAAATATTGAAATTTCCAGATAGGTTAAATAATTGAGATTATTTATCCACCCCAAAACAGAGATAGCAACTGCAGGAATGGTTATCATAAAGAGAATTTTATTACTGATATCAATCATAAATACTGCCACTATATTCAAAACCAGAATGATCATGCCTAAAAAGGGATAATATTGGAGCCAAGTAGTAATAAATAGTAGGGGTATCACTAGAGCGATATTGCTGAGCATACAGAATAATAATCGTTTGATACATATTTTCTTTTCGTTTGAACTTTTAGGGTGAGATTGACATAAAAAGAAACTCAATAAAAAAGCAACAATCAATAAAAAGAAATTGATTCCAATCATTAACCACTTCACATCCAATACGAAGGAGAAAAACAAAGTACAGATTGCAATCATAAATATGCTTATATGAATAATCTCGTTAAGGAAAAAACGGCTGTTACGTTCTTTCGAATATTGAAACACTTCATGTAGATTTCCTACTACCTGCATTGCTAATCGAAAAGACTGCTCAACACTGCATCCCTTATGTCGATATCCATCATAGGATTGATTGGCAGTATTGATTAAATCCTGAATGAGGTTTTCATCTTCGAAATAATTTTTGCGTGCTGTTTTTCTAATGACTTCTGTGATTCGATCTTTCATTTGCTTACCTCTAGTTCATTGATTTGTTTGTAATAAGCGTGATTTCCAGCGATTTTAAATCAACCCATCTGGGATGGGTTGATTTTACACTTGAATACGAAATTATCAAAATAGTTTACGAAACACTGATTATTTTTCTTTCTGATAATTCTTTATAAAGCAAATCAACAATTTTAGAATCTCCGTAAGCTTGGAAAGACTTCTCTGCAATCTTAAATTTCGACAATATATTTTTCTTGTTCTGATTAAATAATTCTGCCAATAATAATACAACATCGTAATATCCGAGATAAAAATTGTCTTTTTCAACTTCTTCATCTATTGTGTCTTTTAAAGCATTAAATAGATGCTCTTCTTTTGTTTTGTAAAAGCAGTAGAGTAACATTAGGGAATTTTCCCCCCTGCTCGGGCGGTCCATTTCCAATTCTTCAAAAATCGGGATTGCTTCTACATAATTTTCCTCACTGATATAGCAATTGGCAAGTGTCAGTTTCGCCAAATAAGCTACACGGGGAACGTGATTGGCCATTAGATACAAAAAGATGCGATCCAGTAATTCTTTACTTTTTACTGTATTGTTTAATCTTTCAAAACAAATGGCAATGTTTAAGTTACAGTACAAAGCTCGATTATAATTCAATTCATTTTCCAACATCGGCAGTACTTCCAAAGAGTAAAAAATCGAGTTAGCATAATCATTAATAAAATAATAATTGAGCGAAAGCTGATACAAAACCAAGGGCAGTAAACTAGGGTATTTAGCTGATTCTAAATAGATCTTTTTCGCATAAATCGTCGTATTAATCTTGTCATGCATCAATGAATAATAACATAACAGATAATAATCCAACAGGAAAATAAAAACATCCAGCAAATCATCGCGAAATAGTTGTAATACTTCAATCGATTCTTTTATCGCATTTAATTCCACCCGTAAAGGAGACCCAACATAATAGACCAGCCTTGCAAAATGAAATATTGCAAGAAAGAAACTGTTAGGGTAGGTCATTTTTATTAGTTCAATCTGTTTGTAGTGATATTCCATTTTTTCAAAATCGCCTAAATTTAAATAGGTATATAATAGATTAAAATGAGAATTCGCTTCTTGAACGATCCCCTCTTTATAATCAGTGGGAATTTGAAAATACGTTGCCATTTTCTTAATCAATTCCGGATGATCAACAAAATAATTTAGCTCTGCTCTTCGAAAAGTTGCATGGGATATTTTATTGTCCTTTTGGATTTGTTTTTTGTTGATACCCCGGGACTGACGGAAATAATTGATGGTTGCGATTATGTTACGATTATCTAAAAAGTATTTAGTAATCTCAAAATCAAAAAGAATTCGACTCCACCCGAGTTCCTTTTTTAGATTCATAGAATTGCCTTCCCTTATAACTTACGATCAAAGCGATAATAAGACACGTTAATATAACCTATTGGTCGATCATCAGGTCCTGGTCCATCTTTACGAACGCCCATTGTCGCAAAGCAAAGCATTGCAATTAAAGTCAAGCACAAGAAAACTTTTGCTAATTTTTTCATTTGAAACTGCCTCCTTTCCCGATTTTTTTATAATATTACTATTATATGCTTTTATTATATCAAAGTGTTTTCATTAAGTCAATACTCATTTTGATGAGAATTTAACTTTTTTTATTTTATTTTTATGCTTATATCAAACTATAATTATCATAATATTGAGTATTAAAAAAAGCATGCGTTTGCATGCTTTAAAAATTCATTTTTACGTCCTGTTTTTTTGCTTCTTCTGCTTCAAAGAATTCTTTCTTTTCCATCTTGATTGCATTTGCTACAATACTTTGTGGGAATGTAACAATGATGTGATTGATTGAACGGACATTCGCATTGTACAGTCTACGTGCTGCCTGCAGATGTTCTTCTGTATCCATGATTGCATTCTGCAAATTACCGAACATCGTATTTGCTTTTAAATCGGGATATTGTTCAACGACAACATTAATACCATTTGCCACTTTTGCCAGGCTGCTGGCAAATTCCTGTTTTTGTGCCAGGGTAGCATCACTCGGAATACCATTACGCCATTTGATAACTTTTTCCAGTGTTTCTGCTTCGTGTTTCGCATACCCTTTTGTCGTTTCCAGCATTTTTGTCAATGCATCAAATCGTTTGGTCAATGCAACATCAATTCCGCTTTCTGCTTCTTCGACTTTTACTTCCAATTGACGTAATTGATTCATTACACCAATATACCACATAATAACAAGTAATAAGACTGCACCGACAATTAATAAAATCCAACCAGTTGTTCCTAATCCAAATACTAAATTCATTATTTTACCTCCTCATATTTGAATATATTGCGATTTAATTTGAGCTCTGTTACGATGGACTGGATAATACCCAAATCCCTTTTCAATTCTTCCAATGTGGATCCGTCTATTTCTTTAAACATATTTAATTCAAAAGTGTTCTTATGATTATTGATAGCAATACTCAAACGATTCCCAATGAAGGATAATCCGATCTGTCCGGGATTGCGTTTCTCCAAATCCATAATTTCTTCCATCAGATGTGGCGTTAAAATATAAAACGCATTATGTTCGTCCGTAGAATAGGTTTTGAATTTCTTGTTGAAATCGACAGATTCCATTTCTATTTTTTTTAAATTCGAGAAAAGCGTAAACATTCCGCCTTCTGTAACGATAATTTGACCTTTAAACTCTTTTGGGAAATCAAATTCAAAAAATCTCCCTAAAAAATAGGTAACATAATAGACCTGTGTTCCGTTTTTTGTATGACGGACATGGCGTTCTTCCAGGCGGACATCACAGGTTTCAAAATGGACATCATCATATTCACCTATAATCAAATCTTCTGTGTGGGAACGATCTGCCCTTTTTATAAATTTACAGGCATAGATCCGATCCAGCCCTATTCCTGCTTTTGGTTCGTAACGAACTTCCCTATACAGTTCCTGAATCATTTTTTTCAGGTGAACCTGTTTGAAATTATTCTTCAGCTGTTGAAATTTCGCTGCACCGAATCCGATGAAAATAATACCAATTGCCAATACAAATACACCTAGAAACTGCTGTAAAGCAAAGGCGGATTCTCCTCCGGCATACGGAATCAAAAACATCAAACCTCCGATAGCTGCAAGAATGGATCCAATAATCGTTTTTTGGGCACATTTTTTACGAACAATATTTAATTCTGTAAAATCCATATCTTCCTCCTAAGCCATAAAAAGATAAATAATAGAAAGGGTACACTGAATCAGTAAAAAGGCAAAAGCTGATATCGTTAAATTCACAAAAATACCGGATATCACTTCCTTATCCAATTCAATTTGCTTTAC
>JAQUYJ010000056.1 GCA_028691905.1 Bacilli bacterium | reverse complement strand
TGCTTTCATAAGCTATTGTCTGTTTGCTGTAAATGAATTCATTTTTTGTCATCATATAAAAAGAATAGCCAATAACAAAGAGAAACACAAATGGAATAACCCATCTTGTTTTTCGTAAGAATGAGTATGTTGTCGGGTGCGTTTGAAAGAGGGGACGATGTATGCTTTTCAAAATCCATTTATCCATTAACAACAATAGGGAAGGCAGAAGAATCATTGTCATTAATACACTGATTAAAACACCTTTGATTAATACAATACCAATATCAAAACCAATTTGATACCGCATAAATAAAAGGGCAACAAATCCAACCAGTGTTGTCAGGCTGCTGCCAAGAATAGCCGGAAAACTTTCTTTGCGTGCTTTTTTGAGGGCTTGATATTTATCTTCTTCTTTGCGTGCTTTTCGATAGGAATGAATAAAAATAATCGCATAATCCATGCAGATAGCCAGCTGTAAAATCCCGCAGGTCGCATGGGTCATATAACTGATATTCGAAAAAATAATATTTGTTCCCATATTGATGATTACGCTGACCAAAACAACAATAATGATGAGAAGAGGGTCCAGCCAGCCATGGGTGGTTAAGAAAAGAATCAAAAACACGATAGGTATGATAATAATTACTATTAAAATGATTTCACTTTGAATCGAATCCTGATAGGTTATCGAAGTGATTGCTTCTCCCGTCATATAATATTCCTGAGAAGCGAGCAATACTTTCATATCCTCAATAGCCTCGGTAGTGGAAGCTGCATAGTTATCGTCGACAAAATGAATTTGATATCGGGCATGATTATCCTGATAGTAGTCTTCATTCGAAACGATAAACTCAATGGTATCCACGCCGGTGACTGCCTGCAGTTGCTGGTAAATGGACAGTGCCTGGTTTGAGGTAATGTTTTTGACCATTACTTCACAGGAACCCTGCAGGCCATAATTTTGTTCCAGTTCATCCAAGGCTGTAGATGCCGGTAAATCTTCCGGCAAATATTTGCTCGAGTCATAATTGATTTTTACTCGCGTAACAGCAAATGCACAGGCAACAAATAAGATGAGTGTAAAAGCAAGTATAAAATAAGATAATTTTTTCATATATCCTCCTTATCAACAGTTGATAATAAAGTGTGTTCACTAATAGACAAAGTGTTGACTTTATTATATGTACCCATTATAATATAAGTGGATATCAAGACAATGGCCACATTTTCAGGATATGTTTACTAATCAACAAAACAAAAAAATCTGTTGAGGAGGAGTTTATGGATCGTAGAATTAATAAAACAAAGCAAATTATGAAGGAAGCACTGACAACCTTACTGGAACAAAAAGACATTCGAAAAATTACTGTGAAAGAATTAAGCCAATTAGCCAATATCAACCGAGGTACATTTTATCTTCATTATATGGATATTTATGACATGGTTGATCAATTAGGCAATGAAATTATTAATGAAATTTCCGCTATCATCGAAAAGAACAATGCACTGCATATGGGAGCATTTTATATACCTATTCTTGTCAAGATTGTGGAATATTTAAATCAGGACATGCGGTTCTGCAAGGTGTTAATCGGACCCAATGGTGATTTGGGCTTTTTGGAAAAACTGAAAAAAACAATGATGAATCAAACCTACCGAACGTATAAAAATGTGCAGTTGAATCATGACCAGACATTTTTACGTTTTTTAACCTGTTTTCTGGTATCGGGTGGAATTGGTGCTTTTCAGGAATGGATCAATGAGGGATGTCTGACACCGCTTCCCGATGTCATTGCACCCTGTGAAATGGTTATTGCCAATGGAATGAATAATTTATAGGAGGAAATATGAGAGCCCTGGTTATGATGGATTCATTTAAAGGATCCCTGACGTCCACCCAAGCAAATAAAATCATTGCAGCTGTTTTAAAAAAGAAGAAAATAAAAGCAACCACTGTTGCAGTTTCCGACGGCGGGGATGGTTTTTTGGAAGCAATGACGGATGTATTGCACCTTGCCAACAAAAGCATTTTGGTTAAAGATCCTCTTTTTCGGGACCGAATCGCCCAATATGGTTATGATTCGGATAACAAAACAGCCTATATTGAACTCGCTCAGGCTGCCGGACTGCATTTGCTTGCTTTGGAAGAACGAAATCCATTGGCTGCCACCAGTTATGGAGTAGGTCAGTTGATTAGTGATGCAATCGATATGGGTTGTACCAAAATCGTTTTGGGGATTGGAGGCAGTGCAACCCATGATTGTGGAAGCGGGATGCTGGAAGCAATGGGACTGCGTTTTTTTGACCAAAACGATAAAATCCTCTATGGGATGAATGGTAAAAAATTAAAAGAAGTCGTTCGGATCAATGATACTGAATTCCGGAAAAAAATCAAGGATATTGAGTTTTTAACCCTGTGTGATGTGAAAAACGCTTTACTGGGTCCTGAAGGTGCCGCTTATACCTTTGCTAAGCAAAAAGGAGCCACACAGGCAATGGTTCATGAACTGGAAGAAAACAGTGAACATTTCTGTTACGTTGCAAATAGTATGAAACTGGCTTATCCGATGATACCGGGAAGCGGAGCGGCCGGAGGAGTTGGATTTGCCTGCCAGTTTTTCATGAAAGCAAAGCTGACTTCCGGAATAGACTATATTTTGGATTATTTGCATTTTGATAAATTGATTCTGGATACTGACCTGCTTGTCACAGGAGAAGGAAAAATAGATCAGCAAAGTGTTTTTGGAAAAGCGCCCTTTGGCATTTATAAACGCAGGAAAAACAAAAAAGTTGTGATGATCTGTGGAGTATTGGAATTATCACCAGAAAATTATAAAGATATTGCATTTTTTTCCATTGTTCCAACGATCGCCAGTCTGGCCGAATCACTTGAAAAACCGGATGAATCATTAAAACGTTGCTGTGAAAAGATAAATTTTGAGAAAATCGGCTAATAAACTTGCATATAATGATTACTTTTTATATAATTAAAAAAGAAGAGGAGGTATTTATGAATAAAATAAATATGGAATTAAACAAAGAAGAAGCAGTTTTGGTTAAAGATGCGCTAGTGGCATTTTTGGAAGGAATGGACGAGCCTGAATTGGAAGGCGAAAAAAAAGCAGTCAAAGAGTTGATTGCCAAGCTGGAAAAAGAATTAACCAAAAAATAAAACAGACCCACACAATAGTGTGGGTTTGTTTTTATTCGACGACGTAGACAACTCCCCGCCAGAAGGTCATGAAATTTTCTACTTTATATTCTTCGTATACGGGACTGATGTTTGGATCGTTGGCAAGAATATACAATTGATTGCCTTCAAAACGATAACCGCGGACGACGATCAGGTGACCGGATGTTGTCCAGGTCTTGACCAGTTCACCAACCAATGTGCCCTTTACAGAAGCAGCGATTGGACCTACGGTTGCCAGGTGATGCAGCAGTTCCTGATAGGAATACATTCTTTTCACGTAGCTGTTTTCACCAAAAGCACTGATACCAACGGTATTGTATACCCAGTTCCCGTAAATTCCGGAATTGTATTCTCTTACCACTCCTGCAATATACTGATGTTCATAGGTTGCCTGATTGGAAAAATCATGACCCTTGTATTTCAACAGCATCGTTGATGAAGTAGGACTGCAAATGATACCGCCAATCGTAGGAACAACGTGCTGATACAGTTTTGGGACATCATAATCGACTTGATTCGGTAAAGAAGAAATATCAACCGGGTACTGGTAATCAGGAATCTGCAGCGCAACAGCAAGTAAACTGAGTTGCGGAGAAACATCACTTAAAGCATTTCTTTTTAGAACAGCTAGCAAGCGGAAAGCATCTGCCTGCTGGGAATCGGCAACGATTACTTCATCAGCAGACAATCTTGCAATGGCGTCAGATGAATTATAACTTTTATTCTGGCGACCAAGTCCCCATTCACCATAACTGAAATATTTGCTCCAGGTGGAACCGACACGGACTTGAATACTCACTTCAACGGTTGCCTGTGGGGAAGAAGTGGCAGCCCAGGAAGCTACTGCTTCCGTAAATGCAAGGCTTGTAATGACATCGGTTGTATAGGTGCCGCTTAATGCATCCGGCATTAATTCCAGTTTGTTTTCCACTACCTGCACCTGCTCTTTATTTCCGGTAAAGGTATTATCCATAAAAAAATGACCGTTTTTTGATACTATCACTTCAAATGTCCTCCTGTATTCTTCAATTATAATTGTTAATGTTACCCGTGCCTGACCGGATAAAGTCGGAGATATCGTACCATCAACAGCGATGATATCGGGATGGGATGATTCCCAGGTTCCACTCAACCCATAATCAAAATAAAGCGGTAGGTTTAAATTGACTGAAGAAGAAGAGGGGAGATCTATCGAATCAAAAGCAGCATTTACTCGTTCTTCCAAAGTGAGGGTAAGCGCGGTGAACGAAAAAGTTTTTTCACGTGTTGTATCAAGATAAGTAACGCTGGCTGTTAAGTCCAGCAGGGTATCATTCATGATTAAACCGATATTTCCCTGATTGGATAATGCTTCCGTATTACTCGATGTCCAGGTAATACTTAAGCGAACAGTATCATAATAAATAAAAACCGGTAAATCAATATCTGTTTTACTGCTTTGGGGAAGGGTAATGGAATCCAGCGCAGCATCAAGAAAGGGTTCCACTCCTGTTCCAATAACAGTGATGGTGAAATCACGGTCCAGTGTTTCATCGTCCCAAATGAGGGTTAAGGTGAGGGTGATTTGCTGATTCTGCAGTTTTCTTGCAACTACCCCGTCATGCCCCATTATATTTGTATCGGATGAGTACCAGAAAGCCTGAGCTGTTTTGCCTTCCTTTTCATATTCGGAAGGTAAAACCAGATTTTCAGTGATTTCTGTTGATACTTCGATTGAATCAATCCATTCTTGAAGGGTAAAGGTTGGAGTTGGAACACTGCAACCACCCAAAATAAGCAACAGCAAGAGTAAAATGAATTTTTTCATCGCAAAGTCTCCTTTTTCTGTTATATTGTATCATATTAATCTTAAATGAGAAATAAAAAGTGCATTTTTATTTTTAGAATTTTCTTTTCGACTGGAAAATGTTATAATACTTATTGAGGTGTACTGTTATGGATATAAAAAAAATTGATTCCAATATGAAGGAAAGTATCATGCTTCATGAGGGCATAAAATGGGTTGATTTAGATAATGAATTTTTAAGGGGAACAGCTTTTCAAAATGGCTTTGTCCGTTTGGGGAAAGACCATTTTGTCAGCAAACAAATCGAAGTATTGAAAAAACATCCCAGTGGGATGAATATAACTTTTCGAACAGATGCCAGAAGCATTGCTGTTAAAGCAAAATTAGTTGGACCAAGTTATATGGCCCATATGACTGCAGTCGGACAGGTTGGATTTGATTTATATGAAAAAAAGGGAGAACAGTTCTGTTTTCTTGCAACGACAAAAATAAATCAGGCAGCCTATGAAGTAACACTTGCTCAGCAAAAGAGTGGGTCAGTCCGGGAATACCGCCTTTATTTTCCTCTTTACCAGCAATTGGAAGAAGCTTACCTCGGTTTGCCTGAAGAAGCATCTTTGGAATGGGTGAAACCAAATCAGGATAAAATAGTGGTTTATGGAACCTCAATTACCCAGGGCGGATGTGCGACCAGACCGGGAATGAGCTATACCAATATTTTGGATCGGATAACCGATTATGAATGGATCAATCTTGGCTTTTCGGGTTCAGCCCATCTGGAAAAAGAAATGATTTCCATTTTAAATGCCATTCCCAAGAAAGCGTTGATTCTGGAAGTGGATGCCAATAATACGCTGGAAAGTTTAAAGGAAAATCTTCCCTGGTTTCTTGACCATCTCACAAGTAAACCGGTTTATTTAATCACTCATTTCCCGGTGTTTTTATTCACCAGGGAATTGGAGGATAAAAAAGCATTTCAAAAAGCAATGAAGAACTGTGTTGTGCTTGACGGTGAAGAATTACTGCAGGATTTAGGGTATGAGGGAACAGTGGACGGAGTTCATTTAACGGATCTCGGATTCTATCATCTGGCGTTGAAATTAAAAGACATAATATTGGAAAAAGGAGGACTGCAATGAAGCAGGCACTTAATAAAAAGGCATGGGTTGCCATTATTCTGTTCAGTTTGTTTGGTCAGGTAGCTTGGGTTGTTGAAAACATGTATTTCAATGTTTTTATTTTTCAGGAATTCAATGCTTCTTCTTCCGCAATAGCCCTTATGGTGAGTCTCAGTGCGATAACGGCTACCTTAACCACGCTCTTCATGGGAGCATTGTCGGATAA
>JAQUYJ010000055.1 GCA_028691905.1 Bacilli bacterium | reverse complement strand
TGAACTGGGTATTTCATTGAAATAGTAGGCCAGGTATGCCATTGGTTGTAAATTCCCCGGATCATTTGGCCCGTATTTAAACGGTAATGTGATTTCTTCCAGTGAAGTACAGCCCATAAATATATTGTAACCAATATCCTTGATGTTTTTTGCTATGGTAGCTGATTTTATAAATGTAGCGTTTTTAAAAGCTTCTGCATCTATTCCGGTAACAGACAAAAACTGATAACTACTCTCAACAACCAAATGCTCTTCTTGATAATTTGGTTGCAGTCCTGTAATAATGATACCGTCCATATCACTGTTAATACGCCATTTAAACAATGAAAACTCCCATAGTGCAGTTATTGTTATTTGCTGAGTAATATTATCAAAAGATTGATCCCACCCTGCAAAAGTAAAATTTTCCATTTCGAGGACCGGAGCAATAGCCGCTGAGCCAAGTGGTACTTGCTGTTGCAGATTTCCACTTACGAGTGTACCACCAAAAGGATCGAAGTTCACTTCAATCAGTAAAGTCCAAATTGCTTTGACTGTAACAATACTTTCAACAATATAATCAAATGACCTATCCCAAGTAAGTGCGTATCCTGCTTTTTCAACAACAGGAGCAACCGCACCCTTTCCGTGTTGAACACTTTGTGCTACTTCACCTTCTATAACCGTTCCTCCCTGGATGTCAAAAAGAACACTACAGCTTAAGAGAATTGTTTTTATGCGAGCTGTTTCTACGAGCCAATCTGCATAATTAGGAGAACTGTCGATTGGCACATATAAAAGCCAATCGTTGTTTGATTCAATAAAATTATAATTTTTCAATAAAGGTGCATTGGGATTGGCAATCGAGACTGAAATCAGATTAGCGCAATTGGCAATTGCATATTCTTCAATAATAGAAATACTTTCTGGAAAATATATATTTTCAATATTTGTCTGAGTAGTTAATGCATTTGTTAAAACAGTTTCTGTTCCGTCGGGTATGATAATATTGGATGTCTTATCATATGGATAACATATCAGATTTTTCCCATTTTTACTATATAATATTCCATCAACAGAAGAATAAAAGGGATTTTCTGAAGATACCATAATTTCATGTTTTGCATTATTCAAATTAAAATATTGCAAATTTTTTCCTATATAAATTTTTTCTGCAACACCGTTCGACAAAGCATAATCTTCTATTATAACCAAACTATCCGGTAAAATAAATTCCTTGATATTGGTTATACTAAAAGCATTTTTTCCGATTCTTTCTAACTGGTCATTAAAAACTATATTCGATAAATTGGTTGCTTCATAAAAAGCACGCTCCGATATCTCAATTGTTTGTGCTCCCAATGTGACTGTTTCTAAACTGCTGCATTGATGGAATGTCTGATAACCAATAGAGCGAACCCCATCAGGGATAACAATTGATTCCAAGCTGCTGCAATTGCTAAAAGCATTTTCCCCCAAGTTTTCCAATTCGGCTGGCAGTGTTATATTCGTAATCTTCTTGCAGTTCAAAAATGCAAAACTTCCTATCGACTTAATACTGTTTGGTAAGATGATCTGCGGTAGTTCTTCACAGTAAGCAAAAGCATAATCTCCAATAACAACTATACTGTCAGGCAGGTTGATAGATTCCAACGAATATTGATACCTGAAAGCATTATTGGCAATTCCTTTCGTCCCATCCGCAATTGTTATAGTTGAATCACCCAATATATATCCGTTGTAAGTTAAAACAACCGATCCAGCATATACCAAACCTTCATCCTGATTAGATAACCAGTTTGTATTTTCAAATGCATCTGTACCAATCGCTTCCAATGTGGCAGGAAAATTAATGGTGCTAAGATTCGTACAGTTTTCGAAAGCATTATTATTGATTTTCTTTAAACCTTCCGGTAAATTCAATGAAGTTAAATTTGGTTGATCCGCGAAAGCAAAATCAGTGATATAATGAATCCCGTTTGGCAAACCAACAGTATAACCATCAGGTATAGTCCCTTTATAGTCATATAAAGTTTTCCCTATTACAATGAGTCCGTCCGGCTGGTTTAGATACCATAAACTGTCTAAAAATGCATTTGCTTCAACTTCTTGCAATGTACTTGGAAATTCAATTGTAGATAGAGAGGAGCAAAAGGCAAATGCTTCTGTTTGAATATATTGTATTCCTTCACTTATAGTAAGAGAAGTAATTGCTTGACCGGCAAATGCTTGCGGACCAATACTTGTTATTGGTATACCCTGATGATGGGAAGCAATAAATACTGTTGTTTCCACCCCAAGGTATTTATTGAGTTGATATGTTCCATCCAACTTGAGTCCAAAAATACATCCTGACGTAGATGGAGTAATATCGGTCCATTTTGCCTGAATAGTTTTGTCTTCATAAATAACAGGGCTTTCATCCCAATATAAATGGTATCCTTCCAATTCATAAGTCGGGAAAACAGCTGTTTTTCCATGAATAATGAATTGAACATCTTCTCCTTCTATTAATGTTCCTCCATTATTTGAGAAAGATACAATATGAATACCGGGATGAGTGAAAACATGATTGGAAAGCGTAGATAAATGATCCTTGAAATAAGGAACCAATGGTGAGAAAGCATAGAATCGAAAGAATGGATCTATTCCAGAAAATGCATTTTCATTTATTAAAACCGGACCCTCTGCTTCAATATAAATTTCATGTAATTTTGTGCAATTCGCAAAGACATGCTCTCCAATATTCCTGATATTTGCTCCAATAGATACTAATGTCAGATTTGATTTCTCACTTAATGCGTTATCCGCTATGGAGCTGATTCTTTTGCCATCATAGGTAGCAGGAATATAAAATTCAGTTGGGTTTCCATTATAACCAGTAAATTCGTATGTATTGTCATCTTTTAAAGTATATATCGGCCCTTCTGCTCCCCACAGTGCTGTGATAGTAATATCGCTTGTTATATTATTGAATTCAGCATTCCATCCAATGAATTGATACCCATCACGGACAAAACTTGGTTCTTCAGCACTGCTTCCATGCTCTATTGTTTGAATATCCGATCCACTGATTAGCTCTCCGCCATTTCCTTCAAAAGTAACAGTATAGGTCTTAATTACCCAATTTGCAATAATTGTTACATTTTCCTGAATATCCGTAAAAGAAATACTCCACCCATCTAAAAGAAATCCTTCTTTTTCAAAAATGGGTGGAGTAGCATCCGTGTTATATAATACATTTTGAACAACGTCTCCCGATATTAAAATACCACCGTTACCATCAAAAGTAACAGTATAGGTCCTCGTCGATTTATCAACCATATTGAGTGTTAACTGAGTAGTTTTACCATTGTAAGTTACAGTGATCGTGTGGATACCGACTTCTTCCAATAAAGCCAAATCACTTTCACTTATATATTCTTCCATTATTGAGATATTAACTGGTGATTCATCTTTATAATGCAGTATTAATTTAATTGATGTTAAATCAATTTCATTAATATCATATTCAAACTGAACCGAAGATTCATCGATTTCAATTGAAACCGGTCCTGTATCAATAGGGCCACTGAATAAACATCCCGACAAAAAAACAATCGAACATAAAATAAAAAATCCAATTATTATGCGATTTTTACCACTTACCATATAATTCCCCTCTTTTGCAAAATAAAAAAGGCAGCATAAAATCTGTATTTTCATGTTGTCTTTTTCACGTTGTTATAATTATATTATAATAGAAACATTTTAAAAAAACAATGTTTTTTTAAAAAATTTTCGAGTTACGTAATTCTAAAAAAAAATTATAACCAAATCATAAATATAAATACATATAAACTTGAAATGCCGACTGCTGGTGGAAGCAAGTCAATTCACAATGCAATGATCAAACTTTGATATTTGATAAAATAGTCATTCATAATAATGGTAGGATACGCTATAAAGTCCATGTAAAATAGATTTATCCAACCATAGGGTTAGGGTTCTTTTTATAATTTTCCAATTCTTTTTCTACCATCTTAATATATTGTTTTCTGTCTGCTTCCCATAATTCGATACGATTTCCAAATGGATCTTTAAAGGTTGCAAACTTTCCGTATTCGTAGTTTTTAACATCTGAAACCACTTCAATGCAATCAGATTTTAAATGACTAATGATTTCTTCAATATCGTCAACTCTAAAATTAATTAGAGGCATTGACGAATTATCCTCCCTTTTAAAAGTTAAGATCATTAATTGTTCGCCAGATAAAAAACCACTTCCATAAGCAGAAAATTCCAACTGTAAATATTTTTGATAGAAATCGAAAACCTTTTTAGTTTCACCTTCAAAGTGAATAAATACACCGCCAATACCGACTGCTTTTCCCATATCATTAACCCCCCTAAATTAATAGAATACATTATATATGAATGGCTATTTTCCCTGAAATAGCTCTTACTCCAAAGTCAAAAAACATATCTTATTATACTATCGATTCATCGAAGCTATTTGATTCAATTGATTTTGTATTATTTATTTTCGCACGACTTAACAAGATTGTCCAGAACAAAATCCCAGGCTTTATCAAAATACTGATAAGCGACATCCCAGTTTTGTCCCAATGGATAACCTAAATTGGTTAGTCTCACCAAAGTTTTGGATCCCTTTTCTATAAAGTCTAAAACGACCCACGTATAATGACCGGAATATCTCAGTTCTTTAAATTTTGGTGGGGTATTCCAGGTAAAAGAAAACATTGTATTGGGGTTATATGAAAGAACAACACACCCCTCGCTTCCCCGTTCTGTAATACTGGTATCTGAAGTAAAATAAATTTCATATTTTCCATTAGGTTTTAATTCAATAGAATTGTCTATGCTGAAAAAGGAATTCAATCCTTCTTTTGTCGTCCATTTTTGATAAATAAATTCTCTGCTGTTATTAATTAATCTCTCTTTAACAATTGTTCTCATCATAAAATAATACACTCTTTCCTTTTAAATAAATTATTTCTTAATGTACTATGTGCTATATACTGTTATCATATGATTTGTATTCGATAAGATAGCCAGGATATCTCCACTTTTTTAAACTCCATAAATTTTATTTGCGGGAGAATCTACCCTTTGGAAATAAAGTGTTTTGGATAATCGTTCATATTATTAATCTCTTTTTTGATGAACTCAGGATAAATAATAACATTTTTTACTTCATCAACAGACATCCAACCTATCAACACATTACAGTTGTCTTTATGGGAAACAAATTCATCCCAATCAGGAATAAATGAGCCTTTACACAATTCAATCAGGTAATAAAACGCAATGCTATGCGCTTTCTTCCCTTTCCATTCCCAAAAACATTCCTCACTCCACAGTAAATGTTTGCAATATATGTCTGCACCGGTTTCTTCTTTAAATTCCCGGACGAGTCCATTTTCCAGTGTTTCTCCCAGTTTTATGTGTCCGCCTGGCAGAGCAAATTCATTTCCTCCTGTATCTCTTTGCACCAATATTTTATTATTGCATATTAATACGCCGACTGTTCTGAGATCACAAATGTATTCATCTGTTGTAAATAACTATTCTTTATTCATATAAATACCTCCTTTTAAAAATTGGATACTGTTTTTTTGGATGTTTTAGTCAATATCGTGTGCATCCCGTATGAATTCTATGATTTCATATTCATAGTAGCACTAATCATGCCTTGGAAAAGGTTTTGATTCTACTGATAGTATAACTCTATTATAACACTCCAATTCATTTCACCCTTTATAAATGACTTCCATTGGAATATAGTTTCTTAAAATCACAGGATTATAAGATATCCTTATCAATGCGATGAAAAGCAAACGATGTTCCTTAAGTCAAGATAAAAAACATCTGAGATTGCCTTAATTGATTATCTTCATCGAAAATGATTTCATATATATATGATAATATCATGCATAAACAGAAACGTCAATTGAATTTTCAAAAGAAAAGTAAGAACTTTTGATCTTTTTTTGACAAAAGTAAAGCTGCCATGAATTGATTTTGATAATTTGTGTTCACAAATTTTTTAAATTTAAAATAATATATAATAAAAAATATTTAAGTAGATTAAGTGTTTATTTTATGCTATACTTGGTATGGACGTTTTTTACTTATTAAACTGCGAGGTTATCATGAAAATACACTATGTAATTATAATTTTTCTTTTGACATTGATGTTTTGTGGCTGTCATAAAAAGGAGCTTATTTTAGGACCGCATGAAGTTCATGTAGGACATTCTCTTCTACTGGACTTATCTGTTTCAATTGATGGTGAATATTACTGGGAAAGCAGTAATAAAGAAATAGCGACA
>JAQUYJ010000054.1 GCA_028691905.1 Bacilli bacterium | reverse complement strand
ATTTATACCACGGCAGAGTAAAAGCATTAGCCGATGCTGCTCGTGAAGCCGGCTTACAATTCTAGGAGGAACTGTTAATGCGTCAAGATAAGAAACAATCGAAAAAAGAGTTTCAAGTTGTTGAAAAGCAATTTGAAGAACGCGTTGTCAGCATTAATCACGTAACCAAAGTTGTTAAAGGTGGTAGAAGATACCGTTTTAGCGCTGTCGTTGTCGTAGGCGACAAAAAGGGACGTGTCGGGCTTGGCACTGGAAAGGCAATTGAAGTTCCAGATGCGATTAAAAAGGCTGTAGAAGATGCTAAAAAGAACATTATCCAAGTTCCAGTAGTCAATACAACTATTCCTCATGCCATTAAAGGTGTTTATGGTGCCGGTATGGTATTCTTGAAACCTGCTCCGGAAGGAACAGGAGTTATTGCTGGAGGACCGGTTCGTGCTGTTGTTGAATTGGCAGGAATTACGAACATTTTATCAAAATCATTGGGGTCCAGTACACCAATCAATATCGTCCGAGCAACAATGGAAGGCTTAAAAAATTTAAGAACTGTCGAAGAAGTAGCTGCAATCCGCGGTAAAACTTTGGAAGAAATAGTAGGGTAACATTATGGCTGAAAAAATGATTACAATCACCCTAGTAAAAAGTCCTTATGGCCGTAAACCCAATCAAACACTGACCTTAAAAGCACTCGGATTAACAAAAAGAAATCAACAAGTAGAAAAACCAGACAATGAAGCAGTTCGGGGTATGGTCGCTACTGTTCAACATTTAGTTGAAGTGAAAGAGTAAGGAGGTACCACATGTATTTACACGAATTAAAACCTGTAGAAGGGGCTAGACATCATAAAAAGATTGTTGGTCGTGGAACTGGTTCGGGGATGGGTAAAACCGCAACCCGAGGCAGCAAAGGTCAAAATTCTCGCAGTGGTGGTGGTGTACGACCTGGATTTGAAGGTGGTCAAACTCCATTATTCAAACGATTACCAAAACGAGGATTTACCAATGTCAACCGCAAAGAATTTGCAGTTGTCAATGTTCAGGATTTAAATGCCTTCAAAGCAGGAACTACAGTAACCGTAGATTTGCTTAAAAAACAAGGCCTAGTTAAGAAAGAGTATGATGGATTGAAGATTTTAGGTGATGGAAAACTGGAAGTAAGTTTAACTGTCAAAGCAAATAAATTTTCTAAGTCAGCGGAAAAAGCAATTGTTGAAGCTGGTGGAAACACTGAGGTGATTTAAAATGGCTATATCGAAAAATGCAAAAAGAATATGGATTATGATTGCCTTCACGGCACTGTTCTTATTCGTTTATCGAATCGGAGCACATATTGTAATGCCATATATCAGTATTGAGGCATTCCAGGGATATGATGTCGGGGACAAACTGTTTGGTTTCTTAGACGTATTCACCGGGGGAGCACTCAGCAATTTTTCTATTTTAGCTTTAGGGATCAGTCCCTATATTACCGCATCAATCGTTATCCAGTTATTACAGATGGATATCGTTCCAACCTTGAAAGAATGGTCGGAAGAAGGCGAAAGCGGTAAACAAAAGATCAATCAATTAACCAAATATATTGCTCTTGCCCTGGCATTCGTTCAATCATTAACCTTAACGGTTGGATTGGGTGAAACCTATGCTGATATTTTCCTTGGTGGAAAAAGCGCATTGACCTATGTCTATCTGGCAATTGTTGCAACAGCCGGTACCGCATTTGCGATGTGGCTGGCAGAAAAAATCACTGCCCGCGGAATCGGAAATGGAACCTCCATGTTAATCGTTGCCGGTATTCTTGCTTCTTTTCCAGCGATGTTTGTCAGTCTGTGGAGTCAGTTTATTACCAATGACGGATCAGCAACAGGAATTACTTATTTCTTCATTATCATTTTATTCTTAATTCTCATTATTGTTGGTATCGTCTTCATGGAAGCAGCACAAAGAAAGATTCCGATTCAATATGCCAATCGTCCTGCTGCTGCAACATTCAGAGGAAAAAGTGAATCCAACATACCAATTAAATTAAATTCCGCATCTGTTATTCCTGTCATTTTCGCAGCGACCTTAATGAGCTTACCGATGATGATTATTCAGGTATTGAATTTATCAACAACAAGCGGGTGGGGTTATTGGCTGAATGAAATATTCAATCAAACCCAAACAATTGGATTTATCGTCTATATTATATTAATTTTTATCTTTTCATTTTTCTATTCATTCCTACAAATGAATCCGGAAAAAATGGCAGAAAACTTACAAAAAAACAATGCATATATTCCTGGTGTTCGTCCGGGAGAAGAAACAGCATCTTATTTATCCCGTGTTTTATTCAAGATAACAATGGTCGGAGCAACTTATCTAGCAATAGTAGCTGCATTGCCTATTATTTTAACTAAAATTTTCGGTTTATCAAATGCCGTTCAGGTCGGTGGTACAAGTTTGATCATCGTTGTCGGTGTTGCTGTTGAAACAACCAAACAATTAAAAACACAATTGCAAGACAAACAATATCGTGGATTTATGAAGTAAGGAGGGATTTATGCGTTTATTAATTATGGGACCCCCTGGATCAGGCAAAGGAACCCAAGCAACATTAATTAAACAAGCGTATCAAATCCCCCATATTTCCACAGGGGAGATGTTTCGTGCTGCCATTCAGACAGGTTCTGCTCTAGGCGTAGAAGCAAAAAAATATATTGATCATGGTGAACTTGTCCCCGATGACATCACGATAGAAATAGTAAAAAACCGCATAACAGAAAAAGATTGCCATCATGGATTTCTTTTGGATGGATTTCCACGAACCCTTCCTCAAGCAGTCTTTCTGGATCGTTTACTGGAAAAATGCCGGCTGCAGTTGGATGCGGTCTTAAACCTGGAAATGGATGAAGAAGCCTTGGTAAAAAGGATTTTGGGTCGTCGTGTCTGCAGTAACTGCGGGGCTACCTATCATGTTGAATCAATTCCCTCGCAGGTAGCAGGAATCTGTGATGTATGCGGTGGAAAACTCGTTATGCGAAAAGACGATACAGAAGAAACCATCCGTCTTCGTTTGCGGATTTATCGGGAAAATACTTATCCCTTGATGGAATACTATGCTAAAAAAGATTTGATAAAAACCGTAGACGGTTCATGCGACATTCAAACCAGTTTTCAGGCAGTTGTTCAAATTCTAGGAGGAATCAATGATCATCATAAAAAGTAGTCGGGAAATTGAAATCATGCGTGAAGCAGGACGAATTGTAGCGATGGCTCATCGCGCAGTAAAAGATGCAATCCGCGAAGGAATTTCAACGCACGAACTTGATCAAATTGCAGAAGAAGTCATTAGAAGCCAGGGAGCTGTTCCGTCCTTTAAAGGATATAACGGATTTCCCGGATCCATCTGTGCTTCTGTCAACCATGTGGTGATACATGGCATTCCCAGTAAAAAAATGATATTAAAAAATGGTGATATTATTGCTATCGATATCGGTGCTGAATACAAAGGGTACCATGGTGATAGCGCAATGACTCACGGTGTAGGAAATATTAGCAAAGAGCGTCAGCAATTAATTGATGTTACAAGAGATGCTCTTTACCAAGGTTTACAATATGCAAAACCGAATAATCGTTTATCTGACATATCTCATGCAATTGAAGCATATGTAAAACAATTTGGATTTCAGGTTGTTCAGGATTTCACTGGGCATGGTGTAGGAAAAAATCTTCACGAAGATCCATCCATTCCCAATTTTGGCCCGGCAGGTCACGGTCCCCGATTAAAAGAGGGGATGACACTTGCCATTGAACCAATGGTGAATATCGGAACAAGTAAAGTGAAAGTCTTGTTGGATAACTGGACAACCATTACCCAAGACAAAAAAGACAGTGCCCATTTTGAACATACGATTGTTATTCAAGCAAATGGATACGAGATATTGACGAAAGAAGGAGGAGATGCAGATGTCCAAAAGTGATGTTATTGAATTAAAAGGTACAGTTACAGATGCGCTGCCCAATGCGGTTTTTAAAGTAGTGTTGGAGAACGGGCATCAAATCTTGGCCCACGTTTCTGGTAAAATCCGTATGAATTTCATAACCATTTTACCAGGTGATAGAGTAACTGTTGAATTGTCACCATACGATTTAACACGTGGCCGTATTACTTATCGATTTAAGTAAGTATTATTTTCGAAGAAAGCATTCGAAAAAGGAGGAAAAGAATAATGAAGGTTAGACCATCGGTTAAACCAATTTGTGATCAATGTAAAATTATAAAGCGTAAAGGTGTTGTGATGGTGATTTGCAAGAATCCCAAACACAAACAAAAACAAGGATAATTAGGAGGTGCAACAATGGCACGTATATCTGGTGTAGATATTCCCCGTGACAAGCGTGTGGTAATTTCTCTTACCTACATTTATGGCGTTGGAAAATCTAGTGCTATCGAAATATTAAAAAAAGCAGAAGTTGACGAAAACAAACGCGTCAAGGACTTAACAGAACAAGAATTAACAAACATCCGTCGTGAAGTTGCCGCATATAAAGTGGAAGGTGATTTACGTCGTGAAATCGCAATGAATATTAAACGATTAATGGAAATTGGATGCTACCGTGGTATTCGCCATCGTCGTGGGTTGCCTGTAAGGGGTCAAAATACAAGATGTAATGCTCGTACTCGAAAAGGACCTTCCAAAACAGTAGCAAACAAGAAGAAATAATGAAGGAGGCAAATATCAATGGCTGGTAAAGTTCGTAAACGTAAAGTCAGAAAGAATATACCGAGTGGCGTTGCCCATATTCATTCTACATTTAATAATACAATAGTTACTATTACCGATACTGCCGGTAATGCAGTTGCTTGGTCCAGTGCTGGTGCATTGGGATTCAAAGGAAGTAAAAAATCTACTCCCTTTGCTGCCCAAATGGCAAGCGAAGCATGTGCAAAAGCAGCAATCGACAGTGGTATGATGAAAGTTGAAGTATCCGTAAAAGGACCAGGACCTGGTCGGGAAGCGGCTATTCGTTCCTTGCAAGTTGCTGGACTTGAAATTACATCAATCCGTGATGTGACTCCTGTCCCTCATAATGGTTGTCGTCCACCGAAAAGACCTCGTGGATAAAAATAAAATAAAGGAGGGCTCAAATGAGAAAATTTGAATTCATTAAACCTCAAACTATTATTGATGAAGTAAATGATGAAGAAACCTATGGTCGTTTCTCCGTCACTCCCTTAGAAAGAGGATATGGAATCACTTTAGGAAATGCTCTGAGAAGAGTATTGTTGTCTTCTATGCCTGGAGTTGCTTTTGTTGCAATGGAAATAGAAGGTGTAGAACATGAATTTATGGCCATTCCTGGCGTTATTGAAGACGTTACGGAAATTGTACTAAATTTAAAGAGTGTCGTATTATCGGTTGATGAAACAGAATTATTTAAAGTCATGCCCCAGGAAAATACCGATTTATATGAATTGTCTATTATTGCAGAAGGACCAAAAGTTATCACTGCCGGTGATTTGATTCATTCAAGCGAAGTGAAAATTATCAATGCTGACCAAGTAATTGCAACCCTTGCTGAAGGGGGAAAACTGAAAGCCCGTTTTTATGCCCGCCGTGGGATTGGGTATGTCAGTGCAGAAGAAAACAAAGCATTTTCCAAAGACCGTTATGGCAACTTAATCGTGAGCAGAATTGCGATTGACTCCATCTTTACTCCGATTGTAAAGTGTAAATACGATGTGGAAAAAACCCGTGTCGGTGAAAATGTCGATTACGACAAGCTTCAGATCGAAGTTTGGACGAATAACAGCATTACACCGGTTGATGCAATCAGTTTGGCTTCCAAATTCTTGATTGATCACTTTAATGTTTTGGCTTTATTCAATAAAGTAGTAGTAGAACAAAACTACATGTATGAACCGGAAGAAAAAACAGTTAACAAGAAACTGGAAAAGAAAATTGAAGAATTGGATTTATCGGTACGTTCTTATAATTGTTTGAAACGAGCAGGAATCAATACAGTTGGGGAATTAACCCAAAAAACGGAAGAAGAAATGATGCGAGTTCGTAATTTAGGAAGAAAATCACTGAAAGAAGTAGTCCAGAAATTACGGGAAATAGGGCTTCATTTAAAACAAACCTATGATACAGATTTTCTGGGATTGGATGAAGATGAAGAAGAAGATGATGATCTGCTTTTTGAATCAAAGGATATTCTTGAAATGGAACCGTCCGATGAAGAAGAAGATATCTGATCTTTATAATTAGCACAAGAAGGAGGAACCTTAAAAATGGCATTAGGATACCGTAAACTAGGTCGTAACACTGCCCAACGCAAAGCTTTGATCAGAGACTTAGTTACCGACTTAATTATCAATGAACGGATTGAAACAACATTACATAAAGCAAAAGAACTACAGAGATTAGCCGACAGAATGGTTACTTTAGGAAAAGAAGGCGATTTGGCAGCAAGAAGACAGGCAGCTAAATTGATTCGTTTTGAAAAAGTGGATGAAAATGAATTTGCTATTCAAAAACTTTTCTCAACCATTGCTCCTAAATATCAATCACGAAATGGTGGATATACCAGAG
>JAQUYJ010000053.1 GCA_028691905.1 Bacilli bacterium | reverse complement strand
GTTGTTATATCCATATGAAGGAGGGAAGGAATGGATGCTCCATAAAAATCAGCATCAATAATACCCACTTTTTTCCCCTGTTTGGCAAGGGCATGGGCAAGATTGATTGTAATAGTTGATTTTCCGACTCCACCTTTGTTGGAAGCAATCAAAATGAATTTTGTTTTATTATTGATTAAACGTTTTTCTTCTTCCAGTTGAATCTTGACACCGTCAAAATTTAATTCCAATTTTATAATTTTAGCTATTTGCTGACGCAGTTTCTTTTCAGCCTGAGTACGTAATTCGCCAATCGTAATAATCAAAACAAC
This sequence comes from Bacilli bacterium, assembly GCA_028691905.1. GTDB lineage: Bacteria > Bacillota_I > Bacilli_A > ML615J-28 > CAG-698 > JAQVOS01. The sequence goes on along the minus strand of JAQUYJ010000053.1, from coordinate 6,277 downwards.
CGTGTTTTTTTGTTCATCTATCCCAATGTGTTTGATTGCTTTCAATTCTTTGAGTGTTTTATTACGTGATTCATCTGTCAAGAGTTCCAATTTTCGTTTGATTAATTCTTTCATGCGTTTTCTCCTTTAATGATTGGAATTTTAAATTCATTGAATGCGATATCAGTCTGGTCAGTAAGCAGCCCATATAAACAGGATGCCTGCCATTCTATTTGAACCAATGTTGATTCTTGATTTTTAAAACTGGTGATGATATTTGATTTTGTTTCTTTAGGCAGATGATTGACATAAAGCTTGCCTTTTTCATTCATCGCTAAAATCCGAAGATAGTAGGGATTGGTATATTCGGATTCCTGACTGATATCAAGTAAAATATTTAAGAGCAGTCGTTTAATCCGATTGGCAGGATAGCGTCTCGTCTGTACTTTCTGAATCAATTCATCATAAGAAGATACCTGGGTGATAATTTTTTTAATACGGTTTTCAATTCCCTCTTTGATACCGAGACACTTTGCAATGGAGGAAAGGGGTTTTACTGTAAATAAATATTGTGTCAGAAAAAACATATTTGCTTTTGCTTTTTTCAGGTCAATGTAGGGATAATCGATATTCGGAGTGTAGGGACGGATGTCCTGATAATTTTCCAAAAGATTACGCAGGGAAGTTGCACTGTTGATTTTTTCATCAACCAGATCTTCATCATAGTATTGATTGGCTATCCTTTTTATACAGGTTACTTCTACCTTTTTATTTTGGCGAATGATGGCCTTCAGATAACCCAAAGCCAGTGTATTATTGGGAAGGCGCATATTATCCAATAAAAAAAGGTCATTTGAGAAATGCTGCATTGCTTTATAATGACTTGCTGAATAAGAATGCCCCAAATCAAGGTAGTTTTTGATATAGGAATCATAGAGAGGATTATCCTGAATGGCCAGTATTTCTTTTAATTTTGCGAGGTTGTCCAATTCGACTCCAAATGCAATATCAGTAATATTCATGTCGAGCAGAATCTGAACAGCATTGGTGCAAAAGTAATCAGCGCTGCCAACACTTGATAAATACGGTATTTCCATTATTAAATCTATTCCAAAATCCAATGCAAGTTTTGATCTGGTCCACTTATCGATGACCATCATGTCACCCCGCATCGAAAAATTTCCTGAAAGAACTGCGATTGTTAAATCGGGTTGAACTCTTTTTTTAGCTTCAGATATAAAATAGGCATGTCCCAGGTGGAAAGGATTCAATTCTAAAATCAAACCAAGGATTTTTTTCATAGAGCGTGATAATCCTTTGCAATGAAACTGGCAATAAGGCAATTGTTATACACCAGCTGAATATTACTTTGCAGGCTGACATTACCGGTCAGATGACCAATTTCCTGCAATAGGAAAGGAGTAACATCTTTTCCCCTGATTTTTTTATTCTGAGCTGTCTGAATGCTTGACTGAATCTTTTCTTCCATCCACTCGGAATCCAATTCCCATTTTTGAGGAATGGGATTAGCAATAATAATTCCTCCGTTTAGATTCGATTCCCATTTTGTTTTCAGAAACTCTGCTATTTTTTGGGAAGAATCAAAACGGTAGGGGACAGGATATTCGCTTTGGGCAGAGTAAAAAAGAGGAAAAGTGGAAGTTTGATAACCAATAATCGGTACTGCTTTTGTTTCCAACCATTCCAAGGTTTTTCCAATATCGAGAATGGATTTTGCTCCTGAGCAAACAACAGCAACACTGGTTTGAGCCAGTTCATCCAAATCGGTTGATATATCAAAGGTTTCCTCTGCATTACGGTGAACACCACCGATTCCACCGGTTGCGAAAACTTTAATATTGGCCTGATTTGCCAAAAACATGGTACCGGATACGGTGGTTGCTCCGTCCAATTGTTCCACTATTAAATAAGGAATATCCCTTCTTGATGCTTTCAACACCTGTTGACCTTTTTTTGCGAGATAAGTCAGTTCATCTTTATTTAAACCAATTTTACATTTTCCCTGGATAACAGCAATGGTAGCAGGGGTGCAGCCGTTTTGGCGAATGATTTCTTCACATTGCAGAGCTGTTTCCAAATTTTGAGGATAGGGCATGCCGTGGGTTATAATTGTTGATTCCAAGGCAACGATTGGTTTATTTTGTTCCAATGCTGCTTTTACTTCAGCGGATAAAACGAAAAAAGAATTCATAAAAAAATACCTCATATGAAACAATTATATCACAAAAAATTTTTATTGTCATAAAAGTGTATATTTAAGAAAGATGTGGTATGATAGAATATAGAAAAATAAATTACTTTCAAAAAAATTCAAAAAAATATTTTCAAATTCAAAAAAATAAGGTATAATAAACACAGGTGATAAAATATGTTGGAATTAAAGAATATTAAAAAATTTTATGAAACTGCTTCTTTTAAACAAATGGCTTTGAATGGAGTGAGTTTAACTTTTGAACAGGAAGAAATGGTGGCGATATTAGGACCATCAGGTTGTGGAAAAACAACTTTATTAAACATCATTGGTGGATTGGATCGCTATACCAGTGGCGATTTGATTATTAACGGTAAATCTACAAAAGATTTCAGAGATGCTGATTGGGACAGTTATCGCAATAACAGTATTGGTTTTGTATTTCAAAGTTATAATTTAATCAATCATATCAGTGTAATTGATAATGTTGAAATGGCATTGACTTTAAGTGGAGTCAATCCAAAGGAAAAACATGAAGCTGCCAGAGATGTGCTGAAGCAAGTAGGACTGGAAGATCATATCCATAAAAAACCAACTGAACTGTCAGGGGGGCAAAAACAACGGGTAGCAATTGCCAGAGCAATAGTCAACAATCCTGATATCATTTTATTGGATGAACCTACCGGTGCCCTGGACAGTAAAACAAGCGTCCAAATATTGGATTTAGTGAAAGCAGTAGCAAAAAACAAACTAATCATTATGGTTACTCATAATCCGCAATTGGCAGCACAATATTCGAATCGGGTAATTGAATTAAAAGACGGAATGATTATCAGCGACAGTAAATCAACACAGCCCAAAGATGATCAAGCTACCTATCAACCAAAGAAAACTGCAATGAATTTTTTCACTGCCCTTAAGTTGTCCTTTAATAATTTAAAAACAAAGTTGGTTCGATCACTGATTACAGCTTTTGCTGCTTCAATTGGGATTATTGGAGTTGCTTTGGTTTTATCGATATCAAACGGATTTGGTAATCAGGTTAATAAATTGCAGCAGGAATCATTATCAGGAATGCCCATTACAATTGGTCAGTATTCCTATAACCTGAGCCGAGAGGCATTACAAAGTTCATTCAATCAGGAACCAGTTGAAGTGGGAGATGTTGTCATTCCCTATGATTTTGATGGTTCCCGGATTCCTGTTCGGGAAAATACGATAACGACAGCGTATTTGGACTATTTACAGGCCATGGACGAAACCATTTATGAGACAATCAGTTATTCGTATGAAAGTGGAATGTTTAATCTGTTACATCAAGGGTTGGGAATAACTCCGGTTTCAGCACGAAAAATCAATTTTTCTGTTTTGCCGGATAATAATGATTATATATTATCCCAATTCAGTCTCGTTGATGGAGTGATGCCTGTTGATTATAATCAAGTAGTTATGGTTATGGATGAAAATCATCGTGTCAGTCAAGATGTCTTTGTTGAACTAGGGATAACAGTAGCAGAAGAAATAAATTATAATACAATTATCGGAACTCGTTTTGTTGCTGCAAAGAACAATGATTATTATGAAAAGGTCGGGTCCATTTACAGTGTTCAAACTGATTTGTCCACCGCGTATCAAAATGGGTTTGAATTGGAAATTGTTGGAATTATTAAGGCCCAAACAGATGTGGCAGGCCTTCTGTTGGATGGTGGGATAGCTTATCATCCGAATTTGAATACTGTATTTTTAACTGATTCTCTTGTATCGGATATTGTTTTGGAACAAAAAGATGTAAATTATGATGTGAAAACAGGAGTGGCTTTTAATCCACTCATCCCTAATAATACACTGGATAATGCAATGAAACAATTAGGGGGCAGTCTCATTCCCAGTGAAATCAATATCTATGCTGCGGATTTTGATCAAAAAGAAAATCTGAAAAATTACTTAGATCAATATAACGTTGATTTGGAAGAAGAGGAAAAAATAGTTTATAACGATTTGGCGGAAGAGTTTACCAATATTATGGCTTCCCTCATTGACGGTATTTCGATTGTATTAATTGCCTTTGCTGCCATATCATTGGTAGTCTCTTCAATTATGATTGGGATTATTACTTATGTATCTGTTTTGGAGAGAACAAAAGAAATTGGTGTATTGCGTAGTTTGGGAGCCAGAAAAAAAGACATCACCCGTGTTTTCAATGCAGAAACATTTATCATCGGTTTAGCTGCAGGTATGGTTGGCATTATCTTGACGGGAATTTTAAATATACCACTCGATGCGATTCTTACCAAATATGCCAACGGAATGACAAATATTGCTGTTTTATCACCGGTTCATGCCTTACTTTTGATTTTGGTCAGCATTGTATTAACGTTGATATCCGGTCTTGTTCCGGCAAGAATTGCTGCAAATAAAGATCCAGTCAATGCTCTTCGGGTAGAATCATAAATATAATAATAAAAAAGTATTAGAAGACTTTAACAACTAAGGGCTTGCTGATACTTTTTGTTTGTTTTTATTGAATAACGGACTGTCCTGTGTTACAATAATATAAAGAAGGTGAGATAATGAAAAAGGCTCCAATTGGAATTTTGGATATGGCAACTGACAATATAACTATCATGAATACACTTGCGGTGGAATTTCCTTATGAGTCCTTTATCTACCTGAATGATTTAGCAGTAATGGATTATGAAGGAATGGAAGAAGAAGCCATATTAAAAAGAGTAAAAGAACAAATTGCATTTTTACTTAGTCAGCAGGTCAAGTTAATCGTTGTTGTGAGTAATACGATTATTGAATATTGTAAAGACTACTTCAATGAAATACCGGTTCCCGTCATTAATATGGTTGATAGCATTATAAATTATGTAAATGATAATTATGAATTAAAGAATATGGTTTTTTTAGCGAGCGAAGCTATCATAAAAGCAAACATCTACCAAAAAAACTTTCGTTACAATCATTTATACACCGTTCCCATTGATACATGGAATCAAATAGTAACAAATAATCATACGAAAACAACCCAGTCTTTTCATACCGTTAAAGAAGGTTTAAAACAAGCAGTATTAAAAGAAGTAGATATCATTATTCCAACAGACATTAATTTACTTCAGCTAGCAACTGAAATGATGGAATACATGAAGGATGCTTATTTATTGCCCATGGATAAAATTTTATGTGAAAACATTAAGGCAGCCTTATTGACTATTGAGAATATCTATTTACGTGGCAAAAGAACCATCACGGTTGGATCGACTGTTTCTAAAAAGGAATTTGTTTATTCATTTCTGCTTCATATGAAATATCATTTCCTGTTTCGAAAATGATTGCAAGAAAGTCATTTCTGTGTTATAATTAACTAAAAGTTGGAGGATATTATGAAATTAAAGAAACATATGTCTGGGACAACAAGAATTCTCATGGTAATGGGGCTTGTTGTATTATTAATAATTTGTTTATCGATATTCTATGTATCCATTTTTAATTTAATTAATGAGGTAATTGTTGCCAATCCCGACTATGAATCCCATCTTCAAATTATTGAAGGTTCCCTCCTCATCACCATATTTTTAAATGTTTCTTTTATCATAATTTTAGGGAAAACGATTTATGATATTATTCAGGAAAACAAAGATAATTTTTATACAATTGAAATACTAAAAACAACTTCTTTGATTGATCAACAGACGACAATTGATAAATTGGATTTATACAATGACCGTTTCGTAAAATTAGTAGGAAGTTATGCTGCCGGTATCAATAACAATATCAAACGGGTGTATTCCAGCCTTTTCCAGACATATAAAATCAAAAGTATGAAAACCGAAAAGGATTTTGAAAAAATCAAAATGTATACTGCCATATTGATGCGTGCCTATGCTGAAAGTTATAATATGCGGGAAATATATACGGATAAGAAAATCGAAAAAATATCCGAAGCTGCTGTTATGTATGATTTGGGTAAATTGGGGACTCCGGGTTATATTCTGTATAAAGAAGGGAATCTGGAAAAAAATGATTTTGAGATGGCAAAGCGCCATGCTCAGGTTGGATACAGTCTGACAGATGCGATAAAAC
>JAQUYJ010000052.1 GCA_028691905.1 Bacilli bacterium | reverse complement strand
GAACATAAACAGTTTCAAAACCATATTCAAAAGGAGCGAATCAAATTAACCAATAAACAGTTGAAACAGGAAAGGGAATTGTTGCTTGCCCATGAAAATTTAAAATATGAACAAACAGCAAATATTCTCGCAGCGAATATTCATCTGGTAAAAAAGTACCAAACAGAAATTACCGTATGGGACTTTTACAACAACAAAGAAATCACGATTCCTTTACAACCTGAGATGAGTCCTTCTTCCAACCTGGAATCAATCTATCACAAGTATAAAAAAGCAAAACGAACCATTGACAGTTTACAGATCCAAATCAAACAGACTAAAATGGATATAGCTTATATTAATCTTCTTGCAGAACAGGCTGCGATGGCTTCCAAAGAAGATATGAAAGAAATTCTTCAGGAAACAGGCCTCCAAAAAAAGAAAATACAAAAGGGTAAACCCAATATTCTTTCTTTTAGCGACCAGGAAAACAATACGATATTTGTCGGAAAAAACAATGTACAAAACGAATATATTACGCACAAACTAGCGCTTCCTACCGATTATTTCTTTCATGTGAAAGATTATCCGGGCAGTCATGTTGTCTTTCGGGGAGTTTTAACAGAGGAAGCAATCGTCCATTGCGCTCAACTTGCTACCCATTTTTCCAAAGCAAAAGGAGAAGGAAGTGTAGATTACACTTTAATCAAATGGGTTAAAAAGGTTAAGGGGCAAAAAGGATCTTTTGTAACCTATACCCATCAAAAATCGGTTCTAGTAGACAACAACGAAGCAATTTTTGATATATATAAAGTAATAAAAAAATGAAATCAATAAGGGGATTTCATTTTTTTATTTGATGAGGACAACCAAATGGGCACCTTTTGCAATCCGGATTCCTGGCTGTACAAATATATCTTCCGTAATGAATAAACAAATGATGAACCAAAGACCAATCCTTTTCATCAAAATAAGCACGCAGTGCCATTTCAATTTCATAAACATCATCTGAATGAATGATTCCAAGCCGATTGGCAACTCTCGCAACATGGGTATCGACAGCTATTGCCGGTTGATGAAAGCCCACACTTAATACAACATTTGCTGTTTTTCGGCCCACTCCGGGTAGGCTCATCAATTCGTCAATCGTATCAGGGACTCTGCCCCGGTACTGTTCGATTAATTTCTTGCTGAGGTTAATAATATTTTTGGCTTTTGTGTGATATAAACCTAGGGATGCAATAATCCTTTTCACATCTTCCAATAGAGCATCCGCAAGCATTTCGGCTGTCGGATACACCAAAAAGAGCTCTTCTGTAACCATATTAACGCGTTTATCCGTTGTCTGTGCAGAAAGTACAACAGCAATCAGGAGTTGAAATACATTTTGATAGTGCAATTCACACTGGGCATCTGGGAATATTTCGAGCAGTTTTTCAATTATTTTATTCGGTTTTTCCATGAATCCGATGGAACACATCCGCAAAATCCTGATTGGTAGCGGTTGTGGTTCTCTTTTTATTTAACAGTACATCCAAATATTTCACATCCGTCTTTCGCAAGCGAACACATTCATTTATTCCCTTTTCTATATCTTCAACAGAAAATTGGTCTTCCCGAACCCATTGGCTTACAATATCCAATTCAATCGGTGACAGGATTTTTTTGAATTCCCTTTCCAACAAGGCGACAGTTGCTTTCATTTGGCTTTTCTTATCTTCCAGATGAAGTTCCTGTATTCTTGCTTCTAAAAGAAAGGACAGTTTTTTGATTGTCTTATTTAAGTCAAACTGCTCGGTTTTTGTTGTCTCATCAATATTCAGATTAATGAATCCATTATTCATCAAGTCGACGAGCTTTTTACTGATTGTTGCCTCCGATAAACTCATGGATGGAGCCAAATCCTTGACTGACAGTTTTCGGACACCACTTTGATACAAACGATATAATTTAATCAAAATAATGGCTTCTGCTTCACTCAACTGCAGACTTGCATAATGATCTATTAAAAGTTGATCAAAATGGAGATATTTATTTTTTATTAATTCATCATAAATATTCATTATCTCACCATCTTTTCCAAAGCATCCCTGGCAGCATTCTGTTCTGCTTCCTTACGGCTTTTCCCGATACCGTTTCCCAAAACAATCGTATCATGAATTACCTGAACATAAAATGTTTTATCGTGGGGCGGTCCTTCCTCTTTTATTAATTGATAGACGACAGTCTGCCTGCTTTCTGCTTGCACATATTCCTGTAATTTACTTTTAAAATCACCCAAAAAATCAGTTTTAGCTACTTTAATCTTTGGAAACAGATAGGAAGCAAGAAAAGCACGAACCGTATCAATTCCCATATCCAAATACATCGCTCCCAGAAAAGATTCAAAAACATCAGCAAAGACAGCCTGGGTTGCTTCGTTATGTTCTTTTGCACCTTTTCCCAATAAAAGCAGGGAATCCAAATGACATTCAAGGCAGTATTTCGCATTTGCTGAAGTACAGACATAATTTGCCCGAAGTTTTGTCATTTCGCCTTCCGAAATGGTTTTGTTTTTATAAATATACTCTGCGACTAAAAAACCCAGAATCGCATCTCCTAAAAATTCCAAACGTTCATAATGGATTGTATTCTGTTCATTTGCATAGGATGGATGGGTGAAGGCCTGAACATAATTTTCCTTGTTGTGATAAGGTATATGGAGTCTTTTTAAAACAGACTCCAATTGATTGCTCCATTCTTCTTTATTCATCTTCTTCTACAACCAGTTTTTCTTTCATAATTGCAATAACATTGCCTAAAATTGCCAATCTTGCCTGGTGGATAGCCCGTGAAAATGCATATCCGTTGCTGGAACCATGTGCTTTTACGATAATCCCATCCACTCCAAAGACGACAGCTCCCCCCACTTCATCGGGGCTAAGGCGTGCTTTGAACCGTTTTAAATTATTTTTCATGAACAGATAACCAATTTTTCCCATCAGGTTGCGTCCTATTTCTTCTTTTAACGCTAATCCCAATGCTTTTGCGGTTCCTTCCATTGTTTTCATCACTAAATTACCGGAAAATCCATCTGTAATCAAGATGTCACACGGTGTTGTAAGCAGTTCCTTTGGTTCAACATTGCCATAGAAATGAACATGGGGACTGTTGGTCAAGAGTTGAAAAACTTCTTTTTCCTGTTCTCTGCCTTTACCCGGTTCTGTCCCGATATTGATCAGTCCGACAAGTGGCTCTTTTATTTTGGTTGTTTCCTGATAATATACAGAAGCAAAAATAGCGTGTTGAAGAATGTGTTCCGGTCTTATTTCTGTATTTGCTCCGACATCCAAAAGCAGTCTGTTCTTTCCACCGAATAGGGGAAGCACCGGACATAAAGCAACACGTTTCATTCCCCTTATTCTTCTTACAATCAGATGAGCTCCGACAATTACGCCTTGGGTCGGACCCGCTGTTACCAACCCGTCACATTGCTGGTCACGAACTGCCTGTAAAGCCTGAACTAGGGATAACTGTTTATTTTTACGTATAACAGTAATCGGATCTTTTTCACCCATATCTATTTTTTCGGGTGCATGAACGATTTTTAAGCGGGGATTGGATTGAACCATTTGCGATATAATTGTTTTATCGCCAAATAAAGTTAGTTCCAAATCGTCATAAGCTGCAATAGCTTGGTTGACACCCTTTAATATTTCCTGAGGAGCAAAATCTCCACCCATTACATCAATTGCTAATTTTACCATAATCCATCTCCCTATTCCAATATTTCTTTTTTCACTTGATAATTATTATAAACAAGGTCATATAAATTTTTATATGCCTGGTCATTAAAAAGCCTTTGACTGTGAATAATCTCTTCAGCAAGTCCGTTTACCTGTTCGAGTAAATCTCTGTCTAAAACGATATTTGCCATTTTAAAGAGGATGGTTCCTGATTGCTTTTCTCCAAAAATATCCCCCTGTCCACGAATCAATAAGTCTTCTTCGGCCAAAGCAAAACCGTCCCTTGTTTCTTCGACTAATTTTAATCGCTTTATTGAAGTATCTGCCTGGGATTTACTGATTAAGTAACAATATGCCTGGAAATCACTTCGCTGCACTCTGCCCCGCATTTGATGAAGCTGTGCTATTCCAAACCGGTCAGCATCCAATATAACCATTGTGGTTGCATTAATCACATTTACACCGACTTCAATGACACTGGTTGCAACCAATATCTGAATTTTATTCGTGGAAAAAAGACGCATTACTTCTTCTTTTTCTTCGGTTTTAAGTTTGCCGTGAATGAGTCCTACTTCGCAGAATCCTTCATAGTATTTTTTAACGTTTTCAAAAACTTCCAAAGCGTTTTTTAAATCCATTACCTGTGATTCTTCTATCATTGGGGTAATAATGAATATTTGCCGACCGCGGAGTATTTCTTCCCTCATGTGCTCGAATACTTCCACCCGTTTTTCATAATCGATATATTTCGTAATTACTGGTTTTTTATGACCGGGCATCGTTTTGATTATTGAAATATCAGAATCTCCCAGTAAACTGATCGCCAATGTTCGGGGAATGGGGGTAGCACTCATTTTTAAATGATCAATTAAGTACCCTTTTCCAACCATTGAAACCCGCTGTTTTACACCAAAACGATGTTCCTCATCGGTTACAACCAATCCAAGCTTCTTAAATACAACTTCTTTTTGGAAAAGAGAATGGGTACCGATTATAATATCAATGGTTCCACCGGAAAGTGCTTCCAATATCTCTTTTCGGTCTTTTGTTGGAACAGATGATGTTAACAGAGCAATTTTCAATGGGGTAGACTGAAATAATTCTGTAAATGTCTGAAAGTGTTGATTGGCAAGGACTTCGGTGGGGACCATTATTGCGCCTTGATAGCCTGCAGTAGTGATGGCAAACAGGGCAATGGCCGAAACAACAGTTTTTCCGCTTCCCACTTCGCCTTGCAATAATCGGTTCATTTTATAAGGGGAGGAAATATCATAGAGAATTTCCTGCAAACTGGTCTGTTGATCTGCAGTTAACTGAAACGGTAACTGGGAAACAAAAGAATCTACCTGTTTTTGATTATAGTGAATAGCCAATCCTTCCGGTGCTGTTTTACGACGGTAAAGCATATACTTTACTTTCAACTGGTATTTCAGTAATTCCTCAAATTTAATCCGTTTAATTGCCTGCTGAATTTGATCCATTTCTTCCGGAATATTGATATACTGAATCGCTTCCCGGATGGAAATCAAATCGTGTTCTTTTCTGATATCCTCCGGTAAATCTTCAATCAGTAAATCTTGATAATCAAAGAAACATTTTTCCTTGATTTCCAGTACTTTCTTATCTTCCAGTCCTTTTATATTGAATACCGGATTAATCGCCGTGCCAAGCTCATCAAATGTTAATTCTGAGGCAATAAATTTATTAAATGACTGATCAAATTTACCGGTTAAGCGGACATATTTTCCATAATGAATTTTTGTTCTTAAAAAATGGCGGTTAAAAATCGTAACACGAACGCGGGCTCCATCCACATCAACGTAAAAATTCATTACGCTCAGATTGCTTTTAATATTCGCAACATTGGGTTTCCCCTGAACAATGCCGGCAATTGTAATATTTTTCCCGATTTCCGCTTCCGAAAAAGGGATTATCGTGTAATCCTCAAATTTGGTTGGATAATGATATAAAAGATCCAAAACAGTAATAATGTTTTGTTTTTTAAATGCTTGTACTGCTTTTACAGTCAAGAAACCTAATTCGGATAAATCCACAAAGCTGCACCATCCTTTAAAACAAAAAGGGCATAAAGCCCTTTATTCTATTCTATTGCTAGAATATAACTATAGACTTCTTGATTACCTTCGATTACTTCTACTTCAAGATTGCTATAATTTCTTTCAATATGTTTTAATAACTCATTTACTTCTCGTTGCTGTACTTGATTTCCGTAAATAAGTGTTATAATTTCTTTATTATCTAATCCTGCTTTTTTTAGTAATTCTTTAATAGCATCATATCGGCGATGATGGGAAGTAACAATCTTGTTATCAATCAAACCGATGAAATCGTCCTTTTTAATATGAATGCCATCCAGTTCTGTATCCCGAATCGAATAAGTAATTAATCCCGTTGTAACATTGGCCATTACTTGATTCATTTCATCAAGAATATCAGCTGGTTCACCGTTTAAATCAAGCATGGTTAATGCAGAAAAACCTTGGGCAATGGTTTTCGATTCAATAACCCAAATTTTACTTTCTTTATAAATTTTTGCGGCCTGTTGGGCAGCTAAAATGATATTTTTATTGTTAGGAAAGACGATAATATTGTCAGCATTGAGATGATCAAAACCACGGACAAAATCTTCAGTGGAAGGATTCATGCTTTGTCCACCCTCAACAACAAAATCTGCTCCCATTTCTTTGAACGTCTTAATTAAACCTTCTCCTGTTGCAACCGAAACAATGGCATATTTTTTTCGTTTTTCTGGTTTGACAGGTTTTTTGATATGCTCTTCCCCACAGGGACAATTCCCTTCCGGGACATGTTGAATCTGGGGTAATTCATTGTGCTGAATGGTCATATTTTCAATTTTTAAAGTAATGAATTCTCCGAATTGCTGACCGACATTTAGAATATCCCCCGGTTTCAGTGTATGAATGTGGACTTTAAAAATAT
>JAQUYJ010000051.1 GCA_028691905.1 Bacilli bacterium | reverse complement strand
ATGGGAAGGTCTTGGTTATTATTCACGAGCAAAGAATTTACAGTCTACTGCTCAAATTATTACAAAGGATTATAATGGGCATTTCCCAGCAGATCCTATTATTTTAATGAAACTTCCGGGGATTGGTCCTTACACAGCAGGAGCAATAGCATCAATTTCTTTTGGAAAAAAGATTGCTGCAGTGGATGGTAATGTATTAAGAGTATTTGCTCGTCTTTTTGCGAGCCAGGAAAACATCAGCAAAAAAGAAGGCAAAAAGGTTGTTACAGATCTGGTGGATGCGTATTTACCTGATACCAGGAATGGTGATTTTAATCAGGCACTGATGGAACTTGGAGCATTGGTATGTATTCCCAACGGCAAACCCCTTTGTTTGACCTGTCCACTTGCCAGTATTTGTCAAGCCCATATCAACCAATTAACCGATTTGATACCAGTAAAAAGTCAATCAAAAAAGAGGGAAACAGAAGAAAAAACATTTTTGCTTTTTGTTGCAGGAGAAAAGATTTTAATTCAACAGCGACAGGAAGGACTGCTTGCTGATTTATGGGAGTTTATTCGGTATGATGCTTTTCTATCTGTTGAAGATGTAATAAACGAATGTATTAAATTAGGAGTAGCCCAATATAAGATCAATCCATTACCGGACCGAAAACATATCTTTACTCACAAAGAATGGATGATGAAAGGTTTTATTATCGAAGTAGATCAGTTACCGATGATACCCAAAACTGTTTCAGTATCCATTCCTGATTTAACGAACCAATATACACTCCCGATTGCTTTGCATTCTTATCGTTGGTATTTACTTCAAACAAAGAAATAGGTGACCATGATGGAAAAAGAATGGGAAAAACTGCGCTTTGAAATGGTAGAAAGACAACTGAAAAGAAGAGGAATCAGTGATGAACATATCTTGGATACATTTTTAAAAGTACCAAGACATCTTTTTGTTGAAAAAGAATTCTTGGCAGAAGCCTATTATGATTATCCTTTGGGAATAGGATATGGTCAAACGATTTCCCAACCCTATATGGTAGCATTAATGACTCAGGAATTGCATTTAGACAAAGAGAATTGTGTGTTGGAAATTGGGACGGGATCAGGATATCAGACGGCAATATTAGCAGATTTAGTGGCCAGTGTATATACAATTGAAAGAATTTTACCTTTATTGAATAAAGCAAAAGACCGACTAACCAAATTGGGATATAACAATATATATTATGCATGTAAAGATGGAAATGATGGTTGGGATGAGGATATCCAATTTGATGCTATCCTTATTGCAGCAGCAACCAATTCGATTCCAAAACAACTCTTTCAGCAGTTGAAAATTGGTGGGAAAATGATTTTGCCACTAGGTTCGAATTTGTTTCAGCGTTTAACACTAATTGAGAAAAAAGAAAAAAGATATGAAATAAAACCACTGTGTGGATGTCGGTTCGTTCCCTTGATTTCCAGAGGATTCACAAATGAAGAATAATCAAGTAGTAGTTGTAGGCTTAATTGGACAATCTCTTTTTTTAGAAGTAATGCATTTTCCTCAAAATGGAGAAACGGTTGAGGCAACAAAAACTTTTTCAGAGATTGGTGGAAAGGGATTCAACCAAGCGCTTGCCGCAAGGAGAATGAATGCTGATGTCACCTTTTTATCTGTAGTCGGAAAAGATGATCTCGCACAGATGGTAAAAGCCAATTTGAATAACGAAAAAATAAACTTTCATTTAGTTGAAAAAGACGGGTCTACCCCTTTTGCCTGCATTTTAATTGATAAAGCAGGAAATAATCAAGTAATTGTTGGAAAAGAAACGATAAATTTATTTGACGAAAATGATATTTCTGCGATGGAAAATTCATTTAAACAATGTAGTGTTCTCTTGTTACAAGGAGAAATTCACCACTTAACAAACCAAAAAGCAATTACGTTTGCAAAGAATACCGATACTTTCATCATCTATAATCCTGCACCAGCCAAAAAAGAAGATTTGGACTTCATTCAACAAGTAAACCTTTTTACTCCCAATGAGCTGGAAGCAAAATTTTTATTTGGTTCAGACTGGGAAGAAAAACTCCCAGGATATTGCGCTAAAAACAAGACGACAATAATAGTAACAAGAGGGAAAAAAGGAGCAGTGCTTTTTACTCCTGTTTTAAAGAAAGAATATAAAGCAATCAGTTCTGATGCTGTTGACACAACGGGTGCCGGTGATGCTTTTCATGGAGCATTGGGAGCATTTCTTGCAGCAAACTTTTCTTTGGATGAAAGCATTAAAAAAGCATTAGTTGTTGCTGGACTGAGTGTAAGAAAAAAAGGTATCATCCATGCTTACCCTACTTTACAGGAATTAATGGAATATGAGAAATAGTTGTAAAAGAAAAGATTGATTTTACCATATCTTTATGGTAGAATAATTTCGTGTAAAAATTTTAAGGAGGAGTACCCAAGCGGCTGAAGGGGCTGGCTTGGAAAGCTAGTAGGTCTGTAACAGGGCGCAGGGGTTCAAATCCCCTCTCCTCCGCCATATTAGGACAATAGGTATGATACAATGTTTTCATACCTTTTTTGTTACGAAAATAGGGAAAAATCTTTTTTCTTCGTTTCCATTGATGTAAATAAAGGATTACTTATAATCATAGTTATAATGGTTTATTGATAAAGTTGGCTATGAAAACACGAAAGGTCAATAAAAACACGAAAGGTCAATAAAAGCATGAAAGATAGTTATATTTGTCAAGTATCACTTAAAGTTTTTAATTATAGATTTGGTCTCACATCAATTGTGACATAACAAATTAATATTCTTATATTTATAAACTCTGTTGATATGTAAATACATATATGATAAAATGAAATTAATAAGTGTGTGTTTTGAAACAATTTAGAAGAAAGAGAGAATTTATAATGAAACAAAGAGGAAAGATTATTGAATGGCTAATACTATTAGCAACCTGCATATTATTTCTACTATTTTTTGTGCCTAATGAAGAAGGATTCACTCCTTCATTTTACAATAATTCCTTTTACAGGTTTTATGTATCAATTATCGATTTACATATTTTTGCAACAATAGTCATCATTGTTACAAACTTAACATTGATTTCTATCAAAACATCCAAAAAAGAAGTTTTCATAGTATTAAAAATACTTACAATTATTCAATTTGCATTGTTTATTCCTGTATTATTTGCCGTATTAGAAGTGTATGATTTTACTTTTATTACAATCATCCTTATGAACCTCTCTTTATTACAAGTGCTCAATTTGTTTTTCATATCACCCAAGAGATATAAGCGTGCATCTATTGTTGCATCATCGATTGTGCTTATCTTTTTATCAGTCTATAGTATTCTATTCTGGACTGTGAGCCGTTTTGAGTTTGAACTAAATGATGATGGGCAGTCTTACTCCATTGTAAGTATTGAAAGCGATATTCCTACCATAAGAATACCCAGTACCTATCAAGGATTTCCAGTTACAAAGATAAATTCCAATTATTATATATATCAAAATATTCAAGAAATCATCTTTGAAGAGGATAGTCATATTGAGATTATAGAACAAACTGCTTTTAGATGTCGAAACTTAAGAAAAATCACACTGCCTTCTAGTCTTCATACAATTGGAGAAAATGCTTTTTCTTCTTGTTATAATTTAGAGGAAGTATATATTTCAATAGGTGTTATTAACATACAGAGGCGAGCTTTTATGTCTAAAAATTTAATTATATATTGTGAAACTGAATCGCGACCTGACACTTGGGATGATAATTGGTGTTATCAAGCCAAAGAAATCATCTGGGGATATGGGGGATAGATAATGAAAAAACTATATAAAATAGTTTTTATAATAATAACAATAGTTGTCATAATCTTTTTATCACCATTAGATATATATGCATATGGCGATCATCAATCTTTAGTAACTGGCTCTTTTGATATACTAACAGATGAAAAGAATGATGCATATCAATTTTATTCTGAACATTATATTGGAGATGATAACTACAAAAAAATAATTTTTGATAATTTGGGAGTCCCAGATGAAGATGAATCAATTAATGGAACTCACTATTATGTTTATGAAGGCACACCTTCAACCAATGGTCACTATTATAAAAACAATATTATCCCTTTTAATAGTTATGGAATCAGTGCAAGAACACGCTTTGAAGATCATTATGGGAACGCCATAAATTGCTATAAAAATGGTGATTATAACAATGCCATGCAAAGTTTAGGAAGAGCTATTCATTACCTACAAGATATAGGATGTACTCCTCATTCTGCGGGGATTTCAGTAACTATCTATGATTTTAGACATGCCAATTTTGAAAATTTTATAAATGCAAATATTGCTTCATTTATAACTGAAGCAAAACAAAATCATGTCGCAAATTATGGAACCACTGATTTTGGTAAATATGATTTGTCTTTATCTACTTATGAAGAAATATGTAATAGTTTAGCAGCATATTCTAGTAATTTCAAAGATGACCTAGAATTTGAGGAGAGTATAGAATATGAAAATGCTGCTCTTGGTAATGTTTCAAAAACATTATCCTATATAGCAGGATTATTATATAAATTCTACTACGATGTAGAGATAAAGAATAGCTGTCATGAAATAAAGAACGGTTCTACTTATTTTATAAAACATGTAGAAACAGGGAAATATCTTTATATTGAAGATATCAACACTTTAGATGTTACATTAGACGATTTTGATGGAAGTACTAATCAGCAATTTGAATTAACACACGATAATAGTTCAGGTGCATTTCAAATAAACTCTATCGCATACCCAAATCAAAAAATCATAATAGAGACTTCCAACTATACTTTACAGCATTCATCAACCAACCCACAATCATTTAAAATCATTTACGATGGTTATGAGCATTATCGAATAGCACCAAAAACAAATGAAAACAGCATTAATAATCCAAGTTATAATTATGCTGAGTATTTGAATAAAATCAGTTCAAACTGCACTTGTCAAGATAAAGTAGACATGTATCAATCCTGAATAAACCCTAGTTGAGATTTAAACTCTGCTAGGGTTTTGTATTGCATTTTACCTTATATATACTAATAAAGTCATATCTATGTCTACCATTATACATAATAGTTTAACTACCTATAAGATATACCTTATTTTGATACAAATTGAGTAAAAAGGGGATAATTAACATCTTTACTTGGTTGATCAATATTTGAGTATTAACAAAGTGAATATGAGACAAAATTGTCTATATTTTGACTTACTTTACTCTTTAATAAATTTCATTTTAAGGGTATAATTAGTATATAGGATAAAAAAGGAGCATAAAAACATGGGAATTGATTCTATTATATTTGAATATAGAAAAAAAAGCGGTTTAAGTCAAATAGACTTAGCTGAGAAAGTAGGCGTTTCCGGTAAAACAATATCCAGATGGGAAAAAGGATTCTCCACACCTGATGTCTATTCTCTGAAGAAGATTTCAGTTGCTTTAAACATACCATTCAATACCTTCTATGGTGAGATTAACAAGATAGAGGTGGAATCCATTTCAATTAATTCGCAGTTTATCAACCGCTATATGAGCTATACAATCATATCGATTTGTATATTGCTGATAAGTTTCCTGTTAGTCCTGTTTTCCTTAAACAGGGAGGATGCAAATTCAACTATTGTTGATATTGCAGGCATTATCGGATTGGTGCTCATAATTATTTCGATTACCGTTTTTATCATTTCAAATGTTAATTTTTATAATCAAATCAAGTACAGCAGTACATTAAATATATATAAGAAACACCTATTCATTTCTTTTTCAGTATATTTACTATTTATACTGCCATATTTAATTTTTATTTTTACATCAGCTTTTTAATTTGGATATAATTGCTTTTACAGTATTTATTTGATATACTTAAATGGATATTGAAAAGCAATTTTTTATTTACTTTTTATTTTAATTTGATATAATAAAAAAAAGATGGTGATAGAATGAATTTATTGCGGTTGAAAAGAGTGACAGATAAATATTTTGATGATATCGTGAAGCTATCCGATACCCTTACAGAATATCAAAAAACATGTGTAGCTCCCAATATGCGTTCCCTGGCCCAGGCGTATGTCAACAAGAAAAGAGCCTGGCCAAGAGCTGTTTTTCTTGGGAATAAACCAATTGGTTTTGTGATGCTTGCATTATGGGACGAAGACATTCCAAAGGAAGATTTACCTGCTTATTATTTATGGCGTTTCATGATTGCAAATCCCTATCAGCAAAAAGGATATGGGACAAGAGCGTTGGATTTGATTAAAGAAAAATGTAAAAATGAGCATATCCGGTATTTATATACTTCCTGCGAGATGCATGGGGAACAGCCTTATCAATTTTATATGAAATACGGTTTTGTCGATACAGGCAGAAATGACGGGGAGCAAATCCTTAAATTGAAAATAGAGGTATAAGATTATGACAAAAAAAGTTTTGGTCATTGTCTTTTTTATCGGTTTATTCCTTTTAAGTGGCTGTGATTATGATGAAAAATCACTGCAGGCTTTAAGTGATTATGATGTTCCTGATGAAGTAACGATGGATTTTGAATTGCCGCGGGGAGTGTACGGAGAAATCATATATTCTTCCAGTGACGAAACAGTGCTCCAGTTTACAGATGTTCGGTTTGCGAAAGTTGTTCAACAGCAGGAAGACAGAAGTGTTACCATCACGGCAAGGGTCAACCGCTCAACAAAGCAGTTTACAACCATTGTTTTAAAAACAGGATCCACACCAACCCCACTGGAACAGGCAAGATGCGCTTTTGCAAAAC
>JAQUYJ010000050.1 GCA_028691905.1 Bacilli bacterium | reverse complement strand
TTTTAATGTGACGGACTGGACTAAAGCAGTCCATCACTTTGAATGGGACAGTCTGGAAGGTGTCAACTGCGCCAATTCCGTAAACAATCCCCTTTATACCTTTCAGGATGACCGTTCGCCCCACCGGGCTCCGATAGACAATATCATAACGAATGCAGCATATCCGATAAGTGATATCTGTTTACATAAAGAACAATACTCCGACCATTTACTGTTGACTTGCACGATTCAATTTTAATAGAAAGGAGGACAGGATGCTATTTCAATTTGATTCACTGCAGGAAGCTTTTACCTATCTGGGGACAGAATTGGGAAAAGCAAAATCGCTCTGGCAAATCAGAGATATGAATGTTGCTTCCCGGATCGAAGCCTGTCAGACATTTGATCTGTTTATCAAGCTGAAGAAACTGGCTAGAGAAAGCGGAATCCAGGCAAGTGATCTGGAAATCATCAGTTGGCTTGACAGTTCCAACATGATTTATTCAGTTTTAAAAATGCTGAAGAAAAACCGCTATGTTTTTCACACAGCCTGTCTTTTCAGTGAATACACAATTCCCTTCTCCAAAAAACGGATTGATTATTTGCTTTGCTGCCAGGACAAGATTTTGATTATCGAGTTTTCTTTTGAAAAATGGGAAGAAGAGACTTTCCAACACTATCAGAAATTGCGTCAGGCGCTGGAATACAAGGAATTACTGGGCAATATTTTAGATGAAGATATGCAGATTGCAACCTTTACTTTTTTAATCAAACCGGAATTCGGTCAGGATAAAAAACCAATCTTTCATACCAACAAAGATACCCTCCAGCAACTTGCATCTTTCATCACTCATTATTTTGATCCGAATGAAGCTAAAAATGCTGTGCTGGCTGTTTATAACAAGCAAAACAAGAGAACCGAATAGGTTCTTTTGTTGTTTTGGGGGGTTTTCAAATGGGGGAAAATAGTGTATAATAGGAGTAGATAAAAAAAGGGGGAAATATGAATTCAATAGCCTTTCAGAAGCTCCAGGTTGGAGATCACGCCCAATTATCAAAAGCATTCCATCTCGAAGAAGTGGAATGCTTTGCTAAGATAACAGGGGATAACAATCCACTTCATTTAGATGAAGATTACGCCAAAACAACTATTTTTCAAACAAGAATCGTTCACGGTATGTTGGTATCAAGTCTTTTTTCCAGTATCTTTGGTACCCTGTTGCCGGGACTCGGCTCCATTTATTTGTTTCAGAGTATGAAATTTATCCGTCCTGTTTATCTGGATGAAGAAGTAACGGCACGGGTACAGGTGAAAGAGTTAATCATGGAAAAGAAACGGGTTGCCTTTGACTGTGTCATCGTCAACAGCAAACAGGAAGTCGTTGTTACAGGTGAGGCCATTCTGTTGCCACCCCAGGGAGAAGCACAATGAAAGCATTTATTACAAGCGACAGCCTAAAAGATTTTTTTAAAGACGGAATGCGTGTTATGGTTGGTGGCTTTTTAGCCAACGGCACTCCGGAGATATTAATCGATGCACTTCAGGCATCGGGAGTAAAGGATTTAACCATTATCTGCAATGATGGCGGGTTTCCCGACCGGGGTGTCGGTAAGCTGATTGCCAGTAATCAGGTAAAAAAACTGATTGCTTCCCATATCGGAACAAATCCCTTGATTCCGGGACTGATTCAGGAGAAAGAGTTGGAAGTGGAGCTGGTTCCCCAGGGAACACTGGTTGAACGAATCCGGGCTTATGCCGGAGGATTGGGTGGAATTCTTACACCAACCGGTTTAAAAACAATCATTGAAGAAAACAAAAAACAAATAGAAGTAGGTGGAGTAACGTATCTTCTGGAAGAGGCGCTCGGTGCTGATCTAGCCTTGATTGGCGGAGCTACCTGTGATGATTATGGTAATCTGAAATATCGGAAAACAATGCGTAACTTCAATCCGATTATGGCAATGGCAGCTCCCCTTACGATCTGTCAGGCCAGAAAAACCAATTTTATTGACCCGGATGATGTGGTTACCCATCATGCTCTGGTCGATTATATTGTTGTGGAGGAAGAATAATGGACGCGAAAGAAACAATTGCAAGACGAATCGCCCTTGAATTGGAAAACGGTGATATTGTCAATTTAGGAATAGGGATACCTACCCTTGTTGCTGATTATTTACCGAAAGGAAAAGAAATTATTCTGCAGTCTGAAAACGGTGTATTGGGATTGGGACCACTGACCCAGGCCAGTGAAACAGTCAATGCCGGTGGACTCTCAGCCAGTGTCCTGCCGGGAGGTGCTTTTATTGACAGTGCCACTTCCTTTATGATTATCCGGGGAGGACATGTTGATGTAACTGTTCTGGGGGCACTGGAAGTGGATGAGGAAGGAAGTCTTGCTTCGTGGATTATTCCTGGAAAAAAAGTACCGGGAATGGGTGGAGCAATGGATTTGGTTGTCGGTGCAAAAAAAGTGATTGTTGCGATGACCCATACCAACAATGGCATTCCAAAAATTGTACCAAAGTGCGCTTTGCCCCTGACTGCCTATAAGCAGGTCAATCTCATCGTAACAGAAATGGCTGTTATCGAAGTAAAAGCGGATGGACTGTATTTACAAGAAGTCCATCCCGATTATACAATAGAACAGGTAAAAGCTGCAACTGCTGCTCCTTTAAGAATGGCAGAAGTTACAGTAATGAAAGGAGTACAGGTATGAAAACAGTACATCGTTTAAGAATGTCCTATGCGGATGCCCATTATGGGGGCAATTTAGTGGATGGAGCCCGAATCATGGCTCTTTTCGGTGATGTTGCCACCGAATTGCTCATTCGCAATGACGGGGATGAAGGATTGTTTCGGGCATATGAAACGGTCGAATTTTTAGCTCCCGTTCATGCCGGTGATTTTCTGGAAGTGGAAGGAGAAATCATCCACTGCGGCAATACATCGCGAAAAATTGCCTTTTCCTGCTGGAAAGTAATCAAACCACGACCGGATATCAACGACAGTGCAGCTGATTTTTTAGCTGAAAAAGAACTCGTCAGCCGTGCAGTCGGCACCTGTGTCGTTTTAAAGGAGAAGATGCGATGCAGAAACTGATCATTACCTGTGCAATCAGCGGTGCGGAAGTAACCAAGGAACACAACCCCGCCGTACCCTATACAGTAGAAGAAATGAGTGAACAGGCAGCTCTTGCCTACCAAGAAGGTGCCAGCATTATCCACCTTCATGCCAGACTGGATGATGGAACCCCAACCCAAAGTGCAGACCGCTTCCGGGAAATCATGGAAGCAATCAAAAAACGCTGTCCGGATGTGATTATTCAGGTCTCTACCGGGGGAGCAGTGGGAATGAGCCGGGATGAAAGGCTGCAGCCGATTGTTTTGAATCCGGAAATGGCAACCCTTGACTGTGGGACACTTAATTTTGGCGGCGATGAAATTTTCATCAATACCGAAAATGATATCATTTACTTCGCAGAAGCACTTCAGTCAAGAAATATATACAAAGAATTAGAATGTTTTGAAAAGGGACATATTGACAGTGTTCTGCGCCTGGTAAAAAAAGGGCATATTCTGCCCCCCCTTCATTTCAGTTTTGTCCTTGGGGTGAATGGAGGAATGAGCGGGGAAGAACGTGATTTTCTCTTTTTAAAGGACTCTATTCCCAGTAACGCAACTTTCAGTGTGGCTGGAATCGGTCGCTTTGAATTTCCTCTGGCGGAACTGTCCATCCTGCACGGAGGACATGTTCGGGTTGGACTGGAAGACAATATCTTTATTGAAAAAGGAGTACCAGCAGCCTCCAATGGCGAGTTGGTCGCAAAGGTAGTAAAAATGGCTAAACAGGCCAATAGGGAAATAGCAAGCCCTGCAGAAGCAAGAAAAATATTAGGAATGGAGAAATGAGAAGATGAAACCTTGCCGTTATGGAACACACAGAGTACTGGAGCCGCTTGGCGTATTGCCCCAGGCAGCATACCGTTTGGATAATACAATGGAAATAGCTGACAATGAAATGCTGATTGAAGTAAAAACACTCAATATTGATTCGGCTTCTTTTACCCAAATCAAACAGGCAACCGGAGCAGATCCGGTTAAGATGGCCCAGATGATTTTAGACATCGTCGCAAAAAGAGGAAAAATGCAGAATCCGGTTACCGGAAGCGGAGGAATGCTTTTAGGAAAAGTAAAAGCAGTGGGAAAAGATTTCCCGCAGCAAACAGCTGTTGGAACAAGAATAGCAACCCTCGTGTCCCTGTCGTTGACACCACTCAGAATAGATGCAATTGAAGCGATTCATTTGGATAAGGATCAGGTGGATATTAAAGGCCAGGCAATTTTGTTTGCCAGTGGAATATTCAGTCCCATCCCCACCGATATCGATGAGCATATCGCCCTTTCTGCCCTGGATGTTGCCGGAGCTCCTGCTCAGGTAGCTAAACTGGTTAAAGCAAATGACCATGTTGCAATTTTAGGGGCTGCCGGAAAGAGTGGGATTCTTTGTGCCTATATGGCCAAGAAAATGGCCGGAGCCAACGGAAAAGTAATCGGTGTCATCAGCAATGATCATAAACTGGCTGATTTGCAAAGCCTTCATGCCTGTGATGAGATAATCATTGCCAGTGCGACAGAACCGATGGATGTCTATCGAAAAGTATTGGCAGTCAATAACAATGAACAGGTTGATGTCACTATTAATGTTGTGAATGTCCCCAATACAGAAATGACTTCAATATTGATTACGAAAAATACGGGAATTGTATACTTCTTCAGCATGGCCACTTCCTTTACAAAAGCAGCACTCGGAGCCGAAGGCATTGCCAGTGAAGCTACGATGTTAATTGGAAACGGCTATACCAAAGATCATGCCCAATTCACCTTGGATTTATTAAGAGAATCAAAAGAATTAAGAATTTTATTTGAGAAAAGGTATGGAAAGTAGGATTATATGGTAACCAATGATCGCTATTTAGAGCGTAAAAGCAGTTTGTTTCCCCATGTAAAGGAAGAGGAATGGAATGATTGGCACTGGCAGGTCCGCAATCGAATTACATCTGTTTCCCAATTGAAAAAATACATCCCCTTAACAGAGCAAGAAGAACAAGATATTTCAAGCGTATTAACGCGTTTTCGAATGGCAATTACCCCTTACTTTCTGACTTTAATGGATCCGACCAATCCCAAGTGTCCGATTCGACTGCAAGCCATTCCATCCATTAATGAAATGAGTAATGGCCTTCATGATACGGAAGATCCACTTCATGAAGATGTCGATTCACCTGTTCCCGGCTTAACCCACCGTTATCCGGACCGCGTTCTGTTTTTGATTACAGATATGTGCAGTATGTACTGCCGTAACTGTACGAGAAGACGGTTTGCCGGTCAAAAAGATGCGGAAATGGGGCAGGACCGTATTAAAAAAGCTATTGACTATATCAGAAATACACCCCAGATTCGGGATGTCTTGTTATCAGGGGGCGATGCCCTGCTGATGAGTGATGAAAAACTGGAAGCAATCATCAAAGAATTACGGACAATCGAACATGTGGAAGTAATCCGGATCGGAACGAGAACACCGGTTGTTATGCCACAGCGGATTACCGATAATTTAGTACAAATGTTGAAAAAGTACCATCCGATTTGGGTCAATACCCATTTTAATCATCCTGATGAAATTACAGTTGAAAGTAAAAAAGCAATTGAGAAAATGGCGGATGCCGGAATTCCTTTAGGAAACCAATCGGTTCTGCTGCGAGGGATCAATGACTGTGTTCATATTATGCGGACACTGTGCACGAAACTCGCCCAAATGAGAGTACGGCCCTATTATATTTACCAATGTGATCTGTCCCAGGGAATCGAACATTTCCGGACACCGGTGAGCAAAGGGATTGAAATCATTGAAGGACTGCGGGGTCATATCAGTGGCTTCTGTGTTCCGACTTTTGTAGTGGATGCACCGGGTGGGGGTGGCAAAATACCCGTCATGCCGAATTATGTCATTTCAATGGCTCCCGGAAAAACAGTACTTCGCAATTATGAAGGAGTGATTACCACCTATTATGAACCACTCCATTATGAAAGTCACTGCAACTGTCCGGACAGCGCCTTTGACGAGGGAATATCGGGCCTGCTTTCCGGGAAGGAAAGTGTCATTGAACCGAAAAAATTAAAGAGGAGAGAGCGCTCATTAAAACGTTAAAACAATTAATCGAGCCCTACTTTTCCATTAGTATAGTAGGAAACAGTAAAAATGCCGGGAAAACAACGGTATTGAATTTCTTATTGGAAACAAATGAAAAAAGGATTGGGCTCACTTCAATCGGACTCGATGGGGAAGAATTGGATGCCCTGTCGTTTTTACCCAAGCCCAGAATCTTTTGTAAACCGAAAACAATTGTTGCAACAGCCAAAGATACTCTAAGGCTGTGCCAGGCAACCTATCGGATCCTCGAAGAAACATTTTTAACCAGTGCCTTGGGTAATATTGTTTTAATTGAAATTATCGAAGCGGGGAACTGTTTAATCGGTGGACCGAGCAGTATGGAAGAAATGAAATGGCTGATTCAGAAAATGAGAACCTATCAATTGGATCAAATCCTGATTGATGGGGCATTTTTTCGGATGAGTTTATCCGCAGTAAGTGATGCCTGTATCTATGTGGTTGGTGCCAATAAAAATATTCAGATGGAAGCAGTCGTCCGTCATTTTGCGGCTATGATGAAGCTATATCATCTAAAAAAATCAGATTTTTCGTTACAGGGGGAAGAAAATATTCTTTTTATTGAAAAAGACGGCAATCGCCTGCGTTTGCCGATTGCTTCCCTCCTGGATGAAGATATTATTTGGGCCAAACTCACAACAGACACGAGATCAATCTGGGTACCGGGGGTTATCACCCCCACCTTTGTTCAAGAATGGCTGCGTTTGCGCCAGAAGCGAAATATTGAACTGATTATCCGGGATGCAACCCATGTTGTTCTTCCCGATGCGCTTTTGGAAAGAATGATGCGCC
>JAQUYJ010000049.1 GCA_028691905.1 Bacilli bacterium | reverse complement strand
CTCTAATAATCGTCTTTTAACTTATATTAGAACTTTTTCTCTTATTTTAGCCTATTTTTCTCCAAAACAAGCCTATTAAATACAAAAACTTTGATATTTTTTGTATCAAAGTTGGCGTTCTTATATGGAGGCTCCAGTCGGATTTGAACCAACGATCAGGGTGTTGCAGACCCATGCCTTACCACTTGGCTATGGAGCCATAATCCAAGAAATATTATACCATATTTTTCATGAAAGTAAAGGGAAAATAGATTTCAAAACAAAAACGAACAAATATTGTCCGTTCATTGTGTTAAATCTATTTCTTTTATCAGTTTCATTTGATTGTTGGTGAATATTTCTTCAGCATATTCTTTACTAAACTTTTTTGCAACATCATCATATGCTTCCTTTAAGTTAACTGGTCTCGAATTAATGTTATGTGAATCACTGGCAACAAAGTCTACAAGTTTTCTTTTTAATAATCCAAGTGCTCTTTTCTTGATGTCTTTGCCATGCAACCCTAAAATGGAGGCTGCATTAATTTGAATCAAAGAATGATCTTTTATTGAAGCTATTTGATTATAATTTAAGTAAGAATATCTTTCAGGATGAGCCAATATTGGTTTAAATCCTTTATAACGTATGTTAAACAGGATTTCATCTATATCGACTTCAACATGCATCGGGAATTCTATTAAAATATAGGAAGAATCATGAAATGTTAAAAAATCATTCTGATAAAGCATTTTAAGTGCTTTTTCGGTATAATAAATTTCTCCCCCCAAATAGACTTTAATCGGTAAATCCATAATTTGCTGTTGAAATGCTTGAAACTTTGCTTGCAGTTCATTTTTGGAATAATAAATGGAACTATGCAAATACTCATGTGGAGTTAAGATAATATGAGTTATACCCTGGTCTATTGCATTTTTCAACATATTCCTTGACATTTCAAGTGAATTGGAACCATCATCAACATCAGGAAGGATATGTGTGTGAATATCAATCACAAAAAACACTTCCTTTCTTGTGTTTAATCTTCGCGTTCAGAATAATAATAACGGTATTTGTATCCGTATTTTGTATATTTATCTTTAACGGAAGTTAAAACTGTACCAATTATAGTTGCCTGAGCATTTTCAAGCATTTGGATGGATTCTTTAATTATAGATTTTTTAGTAGTTTCTGCCTGTACAACAAATACAACTCCATCAACATATTTAGATACAACAATTGGATCCACGACAGCAGAAACAGGTGGCGTATCCAAAATAATTACATCATATGTATTCTTTGCTTGTTCTAATAAATTTTGAAGCAATTCGGATTCTAATATTTTTACTGGATAAGGGGTTTTGGGACCAGAAAGTACTACATCAATCCCAAATCTAGTACGTTTAACCAATTGTTCTTTCTTACATGCTCCGCTGACATAATCAACCAAACCATTTTCATTAGACTGTTCAAGATTGCGATGAACTTTAGGTCGACGTAAATCCAGGTCAACAATCAACACTTTTTCTCCCTTTTGAACATAGGAACTGGCAAGATTGACAGCAACTGTAGTCTTTCCTTCATCCTGAATGGAGGAAGTAATCTGAATTACTTTAATCTTCTGATCGATTGAGGCTAAATTGATGTTTACCTGCAACTTCTCAAATGCTTCAATAGCTCTTGTATTATCAACAATTCCTCTTAAAGTACTGTGTTTTTTCATTTTTGTAGTTTTATTTAGTTTTAACGCTGGTTGATCCATCTTATTCACCTTTTCCGTTCAACATTGGAATCACACCAATTACTTGATAATGAGGAAGTAATTGTTCCAATTCTTTTTTGTTGCGAACAGTCGTTTTAAACGCTTCAATTAATAAAGCACTTCCGACACCAACAATTGCACCAAGCAAAAAACTGATTACGACATTCAACATTTTATTTGGTGAAGCATAATTACCATCCTCAGCCGGCAGCATTTGATACATTGTATCGCTAAGAATAGGATACTGTGTATTTGCTATATCAATAGCATTCGTTATAATGGCATTTACAACTCTTTTTGTAAGCACTGGATCCGTACTTTCGTAACTAACTGTTACGATGCTACTGTTTGTTGTATAACTGACAGTCAAATTCTTCAATATCTGTCCTGCAGTCATATCCAATCCCAATTCATCGATTGCAGCATTAATAATCAAACCGTTCTTTAAATATTCAGAAACTGTTGTAATAATCCGCAAGGAATTAGTTAGGTCATAGTCAGTTGTGGAAGAACCGGATCCTCCTGTTGTATCTATTTGAACGATAATGTCCGAACTGGATTTGTATGTCGGATCAACTACTTTAAATGTGTAAATAATACCAATTAATGTAATACTAATTGTTATTGCTACAATTAAAATAAAGTTTCGCAATAACATGTTAATTAAGTCTACTAATGATATTCCACTATTTTCAATTTGTTGTTCTTCTTTCATTGTGTGTCTACCTTTCTATTATTTGATCTTTAAGCATATTATACCACAGCTTTTTTTTTTATGCAATTAAGAAAAACTTTTTTAAAAGAAAAGTGAGCTTTCGCTCACTAAACTTTTAAAAATTTCTCAACATCAATGACAAACAGCGTTGCTCCACCAATATTTACTTCAATTGGAACCGAAGATATGAGCCCAAAATCACTGATAATGGAATTGGGGACAAGTTCCTTACGGCTCTTTGAAAATTCTGTAATAATTGATATAGCTTGATCAACACAATCATCATTTGTTCCGATCATTAAAGTGGTGTTTCCACTTCTTAGAAAACCTCCCGATGAAGCAAGTTTGGTAACAAAGAACTGATGTTTTACCAACTCTTTCATTACACTACTTGTATCATCTTTTGATACGATTGTAATGATTAATTTCATCAGAATCCTCCTTAATCAATATTATAAAATGCTGTAGAAACATCATAATCCATGCCCATGAAGGTAACAGTTTGTGTCTGTTTTAATTCAGCAAACTTGGCAACCAAATTGTTATACGATTCTACTTTTGTTCCATCATAGTCAGCTTGAATAAATTTAACATCATCCCAACTCTTCTTAGTTGCGACTCCAGGAATCGAAGCAGGCATTGCATTATAGGTCGGTTCTAATATCGTATTGTACATAAATGCTGTTGAACCTTTAAATGTTCTGGAAATAACCATTGCTTTGGACAATTCTACAATTGTTGGATCATCCAAAGAACTTACCGGTGTAGCACCTAGATTGGTATAGTCGATTCCTGATTTATGCATTGTATAAAGAGATTCCAGGAACGACTCTGTATCATAAATACTTGCATCCATAGTGGATGGATCAAATCCAGTAATTAAATCTTTCTTGAACCAGTTATATCCTCCGCTTGGTACGATTAAGTAATCATCCATAACAGTTGTTGCAACTGTTTGAACCAATGGAGAAACGATATTTTCCATGACAACCGAATCAACCAATGTAGCAAATTCACTGCTTACAACATCCATATTGACATCAAGTGTAATGACAAAGGTTAAATCCAAAATAGAGTCAATCGTAATTGCTCCCATGCTGGCAAAATCATTACCGTTTAAAATAAGAGCTATTGCATCCAAGAATTTTGCCAATTCATTTTCAGCAAGTAAATCATCACTATTGTCATATTCGTTGAACCATGCGATACGGTCAGTCGCATCTTTTAGAGCCCGATTACGTAAGTCGACATTTGGTATATCCGATATTGCTGTAGTGTTGGCAAATATCTTTTGAACAATTGTTTCCGATAAGACAAGGGATTTTAATACAATTCCTTGTTTTGTATCATCAAATAAGACATTAATATCAAAACTCATGGTTTCAAATGTTCCCGATCCACCTAATATGGCATTGGTAGCATTTAACATTTTCGCAATTTCACCATATCGATTGACTTCATCATCCACATATTGGTTAAACCATGGAGTACGATCACTGGTATCGGATAATGAATTTCCTTCCAAATCATTAACAGGAACATTAACAGCATTACCATCCTGATCAACAATCTTGGAAATGATTGTTTCAGAAAATACAGTAGATTTCAAGACGATTTTTTGTGAGTTCGCATCAAACAGTGTTTCAAGATTGAAATTAATACCACTGAAATCGGCTCCATCAGGTAAAATTTGATCCGCAGCATCCAGCAAATAAGCAATTTCACCTTTTACCAATGTTTCACCAACATAACTGTTAAACCATTTGTCTCGGCTTGGATCAGCTGTTGCATTAACATAAGTCGTTGAAGGTATTTTTATCGTTCCAGCTGTTGATTCATCAATAACAATTTGAACGATAGTTTCAGAAATAACGTGGGATTTAAGAATGGTTTCCTGTGTCAGTGGATCAAATGCAGCACTCAAGTCGAATGCGATATTTTCAAATGTTCCCCCACCCAGTAAGTATTCGCAGGATTCAAGCAAACGAGCTATTTCACCCTTTACAACAGTAGCTCCTGAATAGTCACTAAACCATTTATCCCTGCTATTATCAGTAAGAATATTATTAACATAAGTTGTTGATGGTATTGTCAGAATAGCACCTGGTTTATTCGATTCATCAACCACTTTTTGAACGATTGTTTCAGAAATAACGAAAGAACGAAGAATAACAAGTTGTTTATCATCATCATAAGCAGCACTTAGGTCAAAATTCATTCCGGTAAAGCTTGCTCCCTCACCTAACAATTCATTGGCAGCGTCCAGTAAATAAGCAATTTCCCCTTTTACCAGTGTTTCACCGACATAGGAATTGTACCAAGTGGTTCGTTCCGGAGCAGTTGGATGTTCCAGATAAACAGTGGTTGGTAAGCTCAAGTTCCCACTCTGTGTTTCACTGTATATTTGTTGAACGATAGTTTCAGAGATGACATAGGATTTCAAAATGGTTTCCTGTGTCAGTGGATTGAACGCAGCGCTTAAATCAAAGCTGATATTCTCAAATGTTCCTCCATTCAGTAAGTGTTCACAGGATTCAAGCAAACGTGCTATTTCACCCTTTACAACAGTAGCTCCTGAATAATCATTGTACCATTTATCTCTTGTTTGTTGGAGACTTACATCATTGACGTAATCATCCGATGGAAGCGTTAAAATCGCACCTGGTTTATTCGATTCTTCCACTACTTTTTGAACGATTGTTTCAGAAATAACGAAAGAACGAAGAATAACAAGTTGTTTATCATCATCATAAGCAGCACTTAGGTCAAAATTCATTCCGGTAAAGCTTGCTCCCTCACCTAACAATTCATTGGCAGCGTCCAGTAAATAAGCAATTTCCCCTTTTACCAGTGTTTCACCGACATAGGAATTGTACCAAGTGGTTCGTTCCGGAGCAGTTGGATGTTCCAGATAAACAGTGGTTGGTAAGCTCAAGTTCCCACTCTGTGTTTCACTGTATATTTGTTGAACGATAGTTTCAGAGATGACATAGGATTTCAAAATGGCTTCCTGTGTCAATGGATTGAACGCAGCGCTTAAATCAAAGCTGATATTCTCAAATGTTCCTCCACCCAGTAAGTATTCACAAGAGTCAAGCAAACGTGCTATTTCACCCTTTACAACGGTAGCTCCTGAATAATCATTGTACCATTTATCTCTTGTTTGTTGGAGACTTACATCATTGACGTAATCATCTGACGGAAGCGTTAAAATGGCAGCTGGTTTATTCGATTCTTCAACTACTTTTTGGACGATTGTTTCAGAAATAACATAGGATCGAAGAATGATAAGTTGTTTATCATCATCATAAGCAGCACTTAAGTCGAAATTCATACCAGCAAAATCTGCATCTTCACCCAACAATTCATGAGCAGCATCCAATAAATAAGCAATTTCACCTTTTATTAATGTTTCACCAACATAAGAATTGTACCAAGTAGTTCGTTCCGGAGCAGTTGGATGTTCCAGATAAACAGTGGTTGGCAAGCTCAAGTTCCCACTCTGTGTTTCACTGTATATTTGTTGTACGATAGTTTCAGAGATGACATAGGATTTCAAAATGGTTTCCTGTGTCAGTGGATTGAATGCAGCGCTCAAGTCGAATGCAATATTTTCAAATGTACCTCCACCCAGTAAGTGTTCACAGGCATCCAACAGGCGAGCTATTTCACCCTTTACAACGGTAGCTCCTGAATAATCATTGTACCATTTATCTCTTGTTTGTTCTACACTTACATCATTGACGTAATCATTCGACGGAAGCGTTAAAATGGCAGCTGGTTTATTCGATTCTTCAACTACTTTTTGGACGATTGTTTCAGAAATAACGAGAGAACGAAGTATGATGAGTTGTTTATCATCATCATAAGCAGCACTTAAGTCGAAATTCATTCCGGTAAAATCAGCATCTTCACCCAATAATTCATGAGCAGCATCCAATAAATAAGCAATTTCACCTTTTATTAATGTTTCACCAACATAAGAATTGTACCAAGTAGTTCGTTCCGGAGCAGTTGGATCTTCCAGATAAACAGTGGTTGGTAAGCTTAAATTACCACTCTGTGTTTCACTGTATATTTGTTGTACGATAGTTTCAGAGATGACATAGGATTTCAAAATGGTTTCCTGTGTCAGTGGATTGAATGCAGCGCTTAAATCAAATGCAATATTTTCAAATGTTCCTCCGCCAAGTAAGTATTCACATGCATCCAACAGGCGAGCAATTTCACCCTTTACAACGGTAGCTCCTGAATAATCATTGTACCATTTATCTCTTGTTTGTTCTACACTTACATCATTGACATAATCATCTGATGGAAGCGTTAAAATGGCAGCTGGTTTATTTGATTCCTCCACTACTTTTTGGACGATAGTTTCAGAAATGACGAGAGAACGAAGAATGATGAGTTGTTTATCATCATCATATGCAGCACTTAAGTCGAAATTCATTCCGGTAAAATCAGCATCTTCACCTAACAATTCATGAGCAGCATCCAGTGAATAAGCAATTTCACCTTTCACTAGCGTTTCACCTGCATAAGAGTTATACCAAGTGGTTCGTTCGGGG
>JAQUYJ010000048.1 GCA_028691905.1 Bacilli bacterium | reverse complement strand
TTGGAGAAAACGGCAGCGGGAAATCAACTTTATTAAAAATGATTATGAAACTATATTTTCCTACAAAAGGATTATTACAAACTGAACAGGGTAATCCGATTGGTTATGCTCCGGAAAAGATTTACTTACCCAATCATTTACGTGTCTATGATATACTTGTTGATTTGGCTTTATTAAGAAAAATGGAAGAAAGGTGTGCTAAAAAAAGAATCATGTTCTTGCTGGAAGAGTGGAGCTTGGATCCATATAAGAAAATAGGAGCCCTATCCAAAGGCATGTTTCAAAAACTGATCATTATACAGTCCATTATGCATTATCCAAAATGGTATTTTTTTGATGAACCATTAAACGGTTTCGATAATCAGAGTCAGAAGAAATTCATATTGCTAATAAAAAAATTAAAGCTTCATAAAAAAACAATATTTATAACAAGTCATTATCCGAAATATTTTCAAAAAGATGCAGATTACCTTTGGTACATAAGAAATGGAACGGTTGATGAAAGAACTCGTTAAAATTCATTTACATCATTTCTTTGGTTTTCGGTTTTTACTCATAGTTTTTATCAGTATGTTTATTCAAAATGCCATTTATTTCATTATGGCCAGAGAAGCTTATGATAATCTGATTTATTTTCAAACCAGTTTTCCCATCACTAAAATAATCGCTACCTTATTGGCGACATTTTGTTTTGGATTTTATTTTAATATTGATCATGATTCCTATGCTTATTTAATTTTACCTTCCCTGATATCACGAAAAAAGTATCTGTTCAGCAAAATGTTAGTTTTTTATAGTTTCTTTTTATGTTATATTGTGGTATCATTACTTAGTTTTCTGATTGCAGGATATTTCATGCAACCTCGATTTTATTGGATGGATAGTTATATTTTGTTTTTCCACCTGTTTCATGTCACATTAATTTATGGACTCTATACTACATTATTCTTTCATTTTATTAAAAATCCATTTGTTATGATTTTTGTCTTTTTTCTTTTCATCATTGGTAATAATTTTACTATCCAATCAAAAAATAAAATTGTTTCAGTTTTTTTGTTTTTATTTCCGAACGGAGAACTATATTTTGAAAGTTTTTTCCTTTTGTTTTTGTACGATATATGGCTGATAATCCTTCTCATCGGAGTAATTCTATTTATTTATAAAAAAATTGATATTCAAATATAATATATATTTGACAAATTCCGATTCGTAGAGTATAGTATAGAAGTAATAATTCAAGTGGAAAGAAGAAGTACCCACTTCTCACCTGATTGACTTTGTCAGTAGGTAAACGTCACTTACATCATTTTTGTGATACGTAGTGGGTGCTATTTGGCACTCACTTTTCTATTTTCACTTGAGCATTATTTAGGAGGTGTCTTGTATTAGTAAGAATGTTGATCGCAAAAGTGATGCTTTAGTAAATGAGAATATTGAAGCAGATGTTGTGTTGGTTATTGATGAAAATGGAACTTCTTTGGGCGAACAGTCATTGCAGATTGCCATTAAAATGGCAGAAGCAAGAAATTTAGACTTGGTCTGTGTTGCTCCCAATGCGAAAGTACCGGTTTGCCGTTTTATGGATTACAGTAAGTATCGTTATGAAATGCAACGAAAAGCCAGAGAAGCAAAGAAAAATCAAAAAATCATCAGTATTAAGGAGATTAGACTGACCCCCGTTATCAGTTCTAATGATTTTGAAACGAAATTACGAAACGGAATGAAATTTTTGGAAGAAGGCAACAAATTAAAAGTAACACTTACTTTTAATCGACGAGCTCGAATGTTGAACACAGGAGATCCCAATTTCAGCGTTCTTGACAATTATATTGCAAGAACAGAAGAAATAGCTACAGTTGAACAAAAACCAACTTTAGAAGGAAGAAATATGTCTGCTTTGTTAGCCCCTAAAAAAGAAAAGAACAGATAGGAGAAAGATATTATGCCAAAAATGAAGACCCACAGTGGGACAAAGAAACGTTTTAAATTAACAGCTACTGGCTTAGTTAAACGAGGCCGTCCAGGCACTAGTCATTTAGCACCGGGAAAAACGCAAAAGCGAGTTCGTCACCTACGCAAATCAGCTACAGTTTGTAGTTCTGATTTAAAGCGTATCAGACAACAAATTGCGAATATTAAATAAAGGAGGAACTAGATTATGCCACGTACAAAAGGCGGATTCGTTACCCGTAGAAGACGAAAAAGAATTTTAAAATTAGCCAAAGGATACTTTGGATCCAAACATGCTTTATACCGTGTTGCGAATGCACAAGTAATGAAATCATTATCTTATGCATATCGTGATCGCCGACAAAAAAAGAGAGAATTTAGACGTTTATGGATTGCACGTATTAATGCAGGTGCAAGACTACATGAATTAAGTTATAACAAACTAATGTTTGGTTTAAAATTAGCTGATGTTACAATTAATAGAAAAATGCTTTCGGAATTAGCTATTCATGAACCGACTACTTTTGCTACCCTTTGCGATACAGCAAAAAAAGCAATTGCCAAGAAAGCAAAATAAAAACAGAAAAATCCGATTCCAATTCGGATTTTTTATTTTCCCCAAACCAGAATGTTTTTTTGTTTTACTTTTCCTGCACTTTTTGCTATAATAAACTAGGTGAAGATATGGAGCGATTCATTAAAAGTGACCTTTTTACAATCATATTATTTCTTGTTGCTATAACAAATTGGTACTTGCAATGGACCATTGGTTATTTGGCTGTGATGTTTGTGGTCGGAATATTTATTCTTTATCGCAATTACAGTCGGATTTACATGATTCCTCTTGCTATCGCCAGTTTGATTGCTTTTTATCAGCCCCGAATTGATATACCTGTTTATATAATGGGCGGATTAATAGTACTGCTTGCCTGTTATGATTTCATCAAGAATCGAATCAAGCAATTTAATCCGGTAGCAAAAAGCATGTTTTTATTTCTTCTATTTATGGGAATATCCATGCTTTATACTGTTGATATCCTATCATCTGTAACCGGCATCATTCATATGTTGTTATTTATATATGTATGGATGTACTTTTCAAATATTGAAAAAAAAACCAAACAGAGCTATGTTATACGGGTGGTTATTTATTTTTCTTTTGCTCTATTTATTGAAATAGTGCTTGGTTTTATCCAATATTGGCAGGGAACTTTTTTATTAACGCTGGCTGACCTGAATATGGGGTGGGGCAGATTCTCTGAAATAAGTTTTTTCTACCTAATCAGCATTCCCTTGACCACCGTATATTACTTAAGAAATGAGGTAAAGCTTCGCTATTTGTTCATTCTCTTTTTCCAAATCAGTATGGTAGTTTTGTTTGCTTCAAGAGGAGCCTATATTGCATTGCTGGTTTGTGCTATTCCTTATTGTGTGCTCACTTTCCGGTCAGCCATCAATAAAATCCGCTTGATAAAAACCTTTCTTATTTATATTATTATTGCTCTTGTTTTCCGTTTGTTGGTGTCCAATCCGACTGGAATGACCATGCTTTGGTATGAAAGAATTACTTTTTTTGCTTACCAGGATCAACAGGAAATATTCGCTATGGGTCTTCAGGCTTGGCGATTGAGTCCTTTATTTGGAAATGGTGTTTTATCATCGGTTTATTTTCTCAAGGAAATATCACAAAGCATTGGTTACGAATTAAGGTATTTTCCAAATTATCTGGTACATACCATTGTTACCTTAGGAATATTTGGATTATTGCCGTTCAGTCATTTTGTTTATCAGCTTTTTAATCTTCTAAAAGAAAAAACACAAATGAACCGTTATTTATTTATTTTATTATTAATTGTTTTTACCCAGGGGTTATTCGATACTACTTTCTATGGTGTTATTGTGATGATTACCCTATTGATTATGTTAAGTATTGCTGATTTCCCAAACGAGAAATCAAGAAAGGATGTTATATGTACACAGTCGAATTGAATAATCAAAAAATTATATTTGAAGAAAAGATTACATTGGAAGAATTGGCAAAAAAATTTCAAATTCCTGCTTATCTTGCAAAAGTGAATAATCGGTTACGGGAACTGGGTTATTATATCAATTATGATTGCCAGGTAGAATTTTTAGATTTAGATTCTTATGAAGCAATGCGGGCTTATGAAACAAGTCTGCGTTACCTAATTATAATGGCACTGGAGCGTTTAATTCCCGGTATAAAAGTGAAATTTCATTATTGTGTTTCCCGTTCTGTTTCTTGTGAATTAATTGGGAAAAAATTTAAAATAGACCAATCATTTATCAATCAACTGCGAACAAAAATGGAAGAAATTATTGCAGCTGAATTTCCAATTATACGAAAAAAGATTGATAAAGAGAAAGCTTTGCAATTATACCATGAAAAAGGATATGATGACAAAGTTGAAGTATTGGCATATCGCCCTGAAGATGAAGTGAACCTGTATGAATGCGATGGATACACCAATTACATGTTCGGTTACATGGTATCCAATACACGATGCCTGGACAATTTTAAACTTTTATTATATCATCCCTATTTTTTACTGCAGTATCCACGTGCGGAAGAAGAAGGCCGTATTCCACCTTTTGAAGATTCCCCGCGTTTTGGGAAAATGCTGACAGAAGCCAGGATGTGGGCTAAAACATGTGACAGCGACACAATAGCAAAAATGAATCAACATCATCATAACAACACATTGATTGATCTGGTAAATATGTGTGAAACAAAACACAACAATATGTTGGCAGAACTTGGATTGAAAATTAAAGATGATATAGAAAATATCCGTTTAATTGCTATTGCGGGACCATCATCATCGGGAAAGACTACTTTTTCCCATCGCTTACGGGTTGAATTGATGACAAGAGGTATTCAACCGGTAAAAATTTCAATTGATGATTACTACTTGAACCGGGAAGATGCTCCAAAAGATGAAGAAGGGAATCCGGATTTAGAGCATATTGAAGCACTGGATGTAGAATTGTTTAATCAACAATTGCTTGCTTTGATTCAAGGGGAAGAAGTTGAATTGCCTGTATTTGATTTTCAGTTAGGACACCGTATCAAAGGGCACCGCGTAAAAGTCAAACCCAATCAACCGATTATAATAGAGGGGATTCATGCTTTAAATGAGCGACTGACATCCCTTATTCCAAAACATCAAAAATTCAAAATCTATATCAGTCCGTTGTCTCAAATAAACATTGATAACCATACCCCCATCAATCCAACTGATTTGCGTTTGTTGCGAAGAGTAGTACGGGACGCTAAATATCGAAAAACATCTCCGGAAAATACTTTCTCTATGTGGAATTCTGTCCGGCGAGGGGAATTTAAATGGATTTATCCTTTTCAAGAGCAGTCTGATTACGTATTCAATAGTGAACTGACTTATGAATTGGGGGTAATGAAAAAATATGCTTTACCAGCACTGGAAAGCATTGATCGAAACAGTGAATATTTTATTCCTGCAAATCGGCTGATTAAATTTTTGAAATATTTTAAAGATATAGATGACCGATTAGTTCCATGTAATTCCTTGTTACGCGAATTTATCGGAGACAGTTGTTTTTATGAATGATCTTGCGAAAAAAATTAATCAGGGAGCGTTGTTAACTGCCGGTAATATGGACCATTATAATACCATGACGATTGGATGGGGATTTATTGGTACAATCTGGCGTATGAATATGTTGATATGTTTTGTTCGCCCCAGTCGCTATACCTATCAATTTATGGAAAATCAATCGTATTTCACAGTGAGTTTTTATGATGCTCCATATAAAGAAGCGATGTCAATTCTTGGTTCACAATCGGGGAGGAAAGTGGATAAAGTTAAAAACGCTGGATTTAATCCGATGCCAATCGGCGAAAGTGTTACATTCAAAGAGGCATATATGACCATTCTATGCAAAAAAGCCTATCAACAGCCACTGGACGAAAAGCATTTCCCCAAACTGGTTAAAGAAATATATTATGCTAACAATGATGTTCATGAAATGTATTTCGGAGAAATAGTGGAAATTTATGAAAATCATTAACAAACAATATAATAGCAGAAGTTGTTTTTTATGCGGATTGGAAAATCAGGCCGGTCTTCATATGCGTTTCTATGAGACGGATAAAAAGGAGTTAGTGAGTTTTTTTACTCCCCTGAATCACCATCAGAGTTATCCGGACCGTTTGCATGGTGGGA
The DNA here is from genome assembly GCA_028691905.1 of Bacilli bacterium. Taxonomy (GTDB): domain Bacteria; phylum Bacillota_I; class Bacilli_A; order ML615J-28; family CAG-698; genus JAQVOS01. The sequence goes on along the minus strand of JAQUYJ010000048.1, from coordinate 977 downwards.
TAATCACAGCGGTGCTTGATGAAACAATGGGAAGAGCCATTCAAATTGAAGAAAAAGATACGTGGAGTGTCACTGCTGACATAAATGTGAAATTCAAATTACCGGTCCCATTATTTAAAGAATTAAAAGTTGTAGCCCGTGTAACAAGAAATACTCGTTTAATTTATGAAAGTGAAGCGGAAATATACGATCAACACCGAATTCTTGCTACTGCAACTGCCCGTTTTTTGAAACTGCCCATTGAGAAAATAACGGATCAGGATTTTCATCACCGGGAATGGTTACAAGAAGATATAACAGAAGAGGATTTAAAACATTTTAAATAAATATAAATAAAAATGGACACTACCTCTTTAAATATGCTATAATGAATATCGGAGGAATTTATGAAAAAAATTTTTACATTTGTGCTTTTTACTTTCTTATTTTTAAGTGGATTAAGTATAAAAACAGCTGCAACCGAAGCCTATAACATCAATACGAATCCTGGTCCCGATTTAGCAACCACGATTCATATCAATTATCATTCGGATATTACAGGGACATTTGTTGACTACACTAAGGCGGATGATCCTACCTATGCTAATAAAGTGACAGTATTTGGAACAGAACGCTTATTTTCCAAACCCGCAAATGAAAGTGGTTATTTATCCAATGGATTTGCAGAACGTTACATTGTTACAGTTGAATTGACAGATTTGGAACCAAACACGAAATATATTTATCGGGTTGGGAAAACTGTATTTTCCAAAAATTATTCCTTTCAAACTGCTACAACAAGTGACACATTTACCTTTCTTCATATTACGGATCCCCAATTTTCATCTTCAGCTACTATCCTTAACAATTTATTAAATACAGCCTATACAAAGAATCCAGATATTGCTTTTACTTTTTTAACTGGTGACGTTGTCGACCGTGGTGGGATTGAAAGTCAATGGACAACACTTTATCTAACAAACAACATCAGTAAAGGT
>JAQUYJ010000047.1 GCA_028691905.1 Bacilli bacterium | reverse complement strand
CTATGTGGAAGGGTGTACCGCACCTATTTACTCCAAAGATTCCCTTCATGCTGCTGTAGTGGAAATATATGTTCATAAAAACGGATCCTGCCGTTATTCCACCATCCAAAATTGGAGCAACAATATTATCAATCTGGTTACCAAACGGGCTTATTGTGAAGAAAATGCATTGATGGAATGGATTGATGGCAATATCGGTTCGATGCTGAACATGAAATATCCTTCCTGTATTCTGGCAGGAAGAGGTGCAAAAGGCAACACGATATCCATTGCATTTGCTTCAAAGGGTCAGTATCAGGATACAGGGGCAAAAATGATTCATTTGGCTCCGGAAACCACTTCAACGATTATCTCAAAATCGATTTGTCGGAGTGGAGGAAAAGTAAACTACCGGGGTGTTGTCCGCCAGACCAAAGAAGCGACCAATGCCCGCAGTCATATTGAATGTGATACGATTATTCTCGATGCACTGTCAAGCAGTGATACGATTCCTTTTAATATCGTTCAGAACAAACAGGCCCGAATCGAACATGAAGCAACCGTATCAAAAGTAAGCGATGAGTAACTGTTTTATTTAATGAGCAGGGGAATCAGTGAAGAAGATGCCCTGCAGATGATTGTAATGGGATTCATTGAACCTTTTGCGAAAGAATTACCGATGGAATATGCAGTTGAACTGAATCAGTTAATCAAACTGGAAATGAAAGGTTCAATCGGATAAGCAATGAATGGAAAGGGAGTTTTATCCCCATCCATTCATTCTTTTTTTAACTTTGCTTTTCATTTTTCCTTTCTTTTAGTATAATAGATGGAGGTGAGGAAAATATGATTCATTTAGAGAATGTACAAATAGAAGGCTATCCGATTCAGCTCGAAATTGGCCCCGACTCCAAGGTCGGTGTTTTTGCCCGTTCTTTGGAATTGCAGAAAAGTCTTCTTCTTGTTCTGGCTGGAATCAATCCTACCCCCAAGGAAAGCCGTTATTTAGAAGAAAATTTATATGACAATCCCCACTATTTCCGGGAAAGAATTTTTTTGGATACGAATAAGAAATATATAGGACATTTGCGGATAAAAGAATTGGTCACCCACTTCAAACAGACATTTGATTTGGAAGTGGATGGAGAACTGTTGAAAAAACACATCCTCCAGCTGAATGTAAAAGGAGAATGTGAAATTGGGACGAGAACGCAGTTTACGAAAGCCGGACTCAGTTTGGCTACTGTTTGCCTTGCCCTATCCACTCATAAGAATCTTTTACTCCATCAGCCGACTAGGCATATTACCAATCCAGCAGATCTTGCTTATATCAAAGAACAGCTTTTGGCTCTTCCGAATTTTGTCGTACTCGGAATAGACCATCCGACATTGTGGGAAAAAGGGTTGGATGCCTATTTTATATTTACCGATTATCAGAAAACTGTTTTACTGGATCCCGTTTTGGATCAGTTATGGTTGGTTGATGATGTTATAATATTCAAAGACTCCAAATTGTTTTTCTGTCAGGGCTGTAAGAAGATTATCGTCAAGAATCTGACAAAAGAACAAAAAGTACATTGTGACCGCTACAAAATTCCTTATGAAAAAATCAGTTTTTCAGCGATGATGAGGTGGATCAATGAATAAAACAGTAAAAATGCTTATTATTGTTTTCAGTTATTTGGTTGGAATACTGCTGTTTGTCGTATTGTCTTTTTTTGAAGAATATAATCTGTTCCTCAGTCTCATCGCCTGTTTTGCTGCGTTTCTCTTTTTTATCAACGGATATCTGAGTCTTGCCGATCTAGTTTATTTGGGACTCGGTACGACCCGGTTGATGCTGTATCAGCGCTTTATGAAAAGGGTAATGGCAGGGCTTTTGGTACTGGTTATAACCATATTGTACGTCGAATTGATGTGGGTATGGGTGAAAGAAACAAGAACCTGGATGGCTGGGTTTGATTGGCTTTTGGGATGGTTTCTTGTCGTCATGCTGGTTCTCATGAGTCAACTGGGAATGGTCATGCGACTGCTTAATCTTCCTTCTTCTCTTGTTTTTATTAGTGGGTTTTTACTGTTTGGGACTGCCTGCTTTTTGATTATAAGACAAATTGATTTGCTTTTGATAGACGCAGTGGGTACTTTATTTGCGATTGGCACAGCACTCTATGTACGCAATGCGGTTCAAAAAGTAAGGATGGACAAAAGATGAATGAATCCCTGTTTTTAAAGCGTAAAAGTGTATATCTCACTTTGTTCATTTTTTTGAATCCAATCAATGCTTTTTTGATTACAACACCGATCTTTTCCAGGTATTTAAGTACTTATCCGCGCGACCTTTTTATGATTATCAATTATGTATTGGGTGATTTAGGGGTCATGGCCTGTTTTCTGGCGCTGGCCATCCTTTTATTCCGCAATGATTATAAACGGTTTCGCTTTTTAATGATTGTCAGTATTATTCAAAGTGTACTGTGCATTGCTGCTTCTATTTATATTTATCAATACGGTTCTATTTTCTCGTTTCGAAATCTCCAGGCTTTTTCCAATCCGGCGGGAGGAATGGCACTGGATTTTGTAATAGCTTCGCTTGAAGTTTTAATCAAGCATGCCCAGTTTTTGACTTTGCTGCCCAGCATCGTTTTCATTGTTTATTTTTCGCGGTTTAAAAAAGAAAAGAACAATCCTTCTTTCCAGCAATCGATGTTCGGGAAGCAGATATCCCGTCTTTTTTTAGGGGGAAGTGTTGCTGTTATTGGAATACTGATGATGCTTAATTCGGTGAATGCCTATCAATTGAAAATAAAGGACACCTGGATTGAAGAAGAACAAAACGTCTTATATGGAATACAGCATACCGGATTTTTTAATTATTATATCTATGAAGCATACCGAACCTATATCGAAAAACAACCACCGATTACACAACAGGTACAAGATGAGATCCTTGCTTATTATGAATCCAAACAAAATGATTTTCAGATGAATGCAATCGATAACCAGGTCTACAGCAATCGCTTTGATTGGCGGGGGATGTATCGGGGTCAGAATCTCATTCTGATACAGGCCGAATCCCTCAGTAATTTTTTGATCGGTTTGGAGGTTGATGGAGTGGAAGTGACACCATTCTTAAATGAGATGGTTAAAAACGGCATTTATTTTCCCAATTTCTATACAACAGTCGGTATCGGAAATACAAGTGATGCGGAATTCAGTGTAATGACAGGTCTTTATCCGAACGGCGATAATTTAAGTGTTTACGAATTTGGGAAAGCTGAATATGCAACCCTGGCCAAGGACTTCAACAAAAGCTCCTATCATACTTTTTCCATCCATGGCAATGTCAGCAGCTTTTATTCCCGCAATACAGTTTTTCCTGATTTATATGGTTTTGATGTTCATTATGGATTGGAACATCTGAATAAGGTTGATCCCTATGTTCACAATTGGATCAGTGACTGGTCCCTATTAACCCAGACAGTGGAAAAGATGAAAGAATCACCGGAATCCGATTTTGCTTATCCGATATTGCTTTCCTGTCACACTCCCTATCTGGATGATAATGTGATTGATACCTATTTAGACAGCATTGGGTTTGATATCAGTGTCCTGGAGGAAGATCCGCTTTTAATGGGGTATTTGAAACATCAGCGTTATGTGGACGCTTCCATTGCCAATATGGTTCTTCGTCTGGGGGAAGAAGGCCTGTTGGAAAATACGGTTATCGGAATATACGGCGATCATGGCGGGGGAATTGATGCGAGAAGTTTTATGGCTTTTGCTGATGTTCTTCACAACCCAACCTATCCCCTTGATGAAGCTTTATTTGATGAGGCGGATGAAAATCATGTGCTCAGTTATCGACTATTGAAAAATGAAGTACCTTTTATTTTATATGAAGGGGCAGCAAATAAAAAAATACCTCCTCAGGAGATCAGTCTCTCCCGGGGACTGGTTGATATCTATCGCAGCTTATCCAATTTGTTTGGACTTTCTTCCCAGTATTATTTCGGTGTTGATATGTTTGGAGATACCCCCAGTTACATATATCATCCCCGCAGTCTGGATGTGTTCTACAATGGTGGGATTGCTTCCCTTCCTGCTCAGAAAACATATCTGATTGATACCGATTTTGCTGTTTTGAATGCAGTTGTCAGCGAGCACAAAAGAAATAATGATTTACTGTTACGGTATTTAAACAGCCTGCAGGAATGAAAAAAAGACTTAAAAATAAGTCTTTTTTTCTTAAATAAATAAATTGTGATTTGCTTCGGTTGTATCAGCCAGGTAAGTAGCAACCCCGCCAATGGATACTCCATCAATCAATTCTTCTTTTTTAATTCCCATGATGTCCATCGACATCGCACAGGCAACAATTTTGATACCCAAGTCAAATGCCTGCTGCATTAAAACAGCCAGGGAATCGACATTTTTCTTTTTCATAATGGAACGGATCATTTTTGGTCCCATCCCCAGCATATTCATATTGGAAATAGGCAGTTTATTGACACCACGCGGCATCATCCGTCCAAACATTTTCTCAATACCTGTTTTTTTAACACGAACCCGTTTCGGTCGGCGCAGAATGTTCAGTCCCCAGAACGTAAAGAAGAGGGATACTTTTTTACCCATGGAAGCAGCACCGGAAGCGATGATGAAAGCAGCGATTGCTTTATCCAGGTCCTGACTGAAAACAACGATTGTCGTGTTGTCTTTGCTTTGGGAAACCGCTATGTCTTTATTATTGGCCAGGGACTTTGTCTGTTTTTTAATGAGTGCTGTCAGTACTTTATTTTCATTGGTAAGGGAGAGCAGAAGATGACCTGATTTGGCACACCAGGCTTTAATGTCGGTAGCAAATCCCATATCCGTTGCCTTGACGGCTATAACATCGCCGACAGCTGCATTTTCCATTGCTTTATATACCTGAATAATGGGACCGGGACATTGTAAACCACATGCATTAACTTCAATTGTTGCAGTTTGCTGTTCCTGTTTTTCTTCCATTTCCAGGACGCCAAACTCATCAATTGTACCAACACAGCCGACAGCTTCGTTTGGACGATAGACACATTGATATGTTTTATAACCGCCATCCAGATTTTTCACGTCAAAGCCATGTTGCATCAAAATACGGCAGGCAGAGTATGCCCGAACACCGGATTGACAGTAAACATGTATTGTTTGGTCTTTGGGAAGTTCAGCCAGATGCTGACGAAGTTCGGTATAGGGAATCGATTTTGCTGTTTCGATTGCTCCCATTTCAATTTCAATGGGATCCCGGACATCCAAAAAGAATGCTTTTTCCTGGAGAAGGGAGTCAACTTCATGCCATTGGAAAGTAGAGACAAGATTATAAATGATGTTGTCAGCAACAAATCCCAGCATATTGACCGGATCTTTTGCGGACGAGAATGGAGGAGCATAGGACAGTTCCAGATTTTTTAGGTCTGTTACACGGAGATGACTGGCAATTGCAGTGGATAGAACATCAATCCGTTTATCAACACCTTCCATACCGACGGCCTGGGCTCCCAATATTTCTTCTGTTACAGGAGAATACAGTAATTTCATCGCAATGGAAGAAGATCCGGGATAATATCCGGCATGGGACAAAGGATGGATATGGATGGCCTGATAGGGGAAGCCCAGTGCCTGCAGGGTTTTTTCATTGTTCCCTGTGGCTCCGACGACCAAATCAAATACTTTTGCTACCGCTGTTCCCATTGCTCCCAGGTAGCGTTCTCCCCGACCGACAATATTGTCAGCAGCGATTCTGCCCTGTTTGTTTGCCGGTCCGGCAAGCGGAATCATGGTTTGATTGTGACTGACGAAATCTGCTACTTCAATGGCATCCCCAATCGCATAAACGAAAGGGTCACTGGTCTGCAGGTATTCATTCACCTGAATACCGCCCCTGCTTCCCAGCGCCAATCCGGCATCTTTCGCCAGTTTGTTTTCAGGACGGACACCAATCGCAAAAATAATGATATCTGCTTCCACTTCTTTTCCACTGTTTAAAAGGATGGAAGCACCTTGGTTCTGAAAGGATTTTACACCATCTTCCAAAATCAAATCGACTCCTTTTTCCAGCAGGTGAGCATGAAGAAGAACGGCCATTTCATAATCAATCGGAGCCATGATTTGTTTGGCCATTTCAATAAGGGTTACATGCAGGCCCAAATGGTGGAGATTTTCCGCCATTTCGATTCCGATAAAGCCCCCTCCGATTACACTTGCCCGTTTTGGTTTGTTGGTCTGAATAAACTCTTTAATGGCATCCGTATCCGGAATAGTTCGCAGTGTAAATAAATTGGTTGCTTCTTTCAGTCCGGGAATCGGTGGTTTGATCGGAGCTGCTCCGGTTGAAAGGATAATATAATCATAACTTTCTTCATAGGTTTCATTGGTTTTTAAATTTTGAACATGAACGATTTTTTTATTGGGATCAAGGGTGATAACTTCTTGGAAAGTGCGCACATCAATCGCAAATTTCTGTTTTAAATCTTCGACTTCCTGAACGATTAAGGCATCCCGGGTTGGGATAATATCACCGATGTAGTAGGGCAGTCCGCAGTTGGCAAAGGAAATATATTCTCCCCGTTCAAACAATATAATTTCTGCTTCTTCATCAATTCGGCGTAAGCGTGTTGCTGCAGTAGCTCCACCGGCAACCCCACCTACTATTAATACTTTTCTTGGCATAAGGTTCCTCCTTTTTTATTCAATCTTATCATATCCTAAATTTTCAAAAAGTCAAATAGAATGCAAAAAAAGGTTTCATTTAAGTTTGGTTAAGTAAAATAGCAGAAGCGATTGGTATTTTTATTGAAATATCCCTTTATTTGGGTTATAATGAATCATGTTTGAAAGAAAGGAGTACACGATGGAAAATATCTTTTTGGATTGTTTAAAACGACATGCGGTTTTGGATGAAAAAGTAGTGATCGGTGTATCAACCGGTATTGATTCCATGGTTTTACTCCATCTTGTTCAGAAAGTATATCCCCCCTCCCAGATAATTGTAGCTCATGTCAATCATCAGAAGAGAGCACAGTCTGAGGAAGAAGAGCAGTTTATCCGCCGTTTCTGTCAGGAACAGGGTCTTAACCTTGAAGTGACCCATTTGGAGGAACAAAGGAAAAACGCAAATTTTCAGGATATGGCGAGAAAATTTCGCCATCAGTTTTTCCAGACAGTGATGAACAAGCATCATGCTGATGTACTGTTACTCGCCCATCATCTCGATGATGATGTTG
>JAQUYJ010000046.1 GCA_028691905.1 Bacilli bacterium | reverse complement strand
AAGAGCGCGTATGGCAAACCGTCCAAAAGGCCCGTTCCAATACCCGTCCCACTGCATCCAAACTGCTCTCTTTCCTCGTTAAGGATTTTGTTGAATTGCACGGAGACCGTTATTTTGGTGACGACCCCAGCATCATTGCTGGAATCGGGACACTGAAAGATCTGCCAATCACCATTATTGCTCAGGAAAAAGGGACAACCACTCCTTCCAAAATCCAGCATCACTTTGGAATGCCCCATCCGGAAGGATATCGAAAAGCATTACGGATTGCTGCTTTGGCTGCGAAATTTCATCAACCAATTTTCTTTATTATCGATACACCGGGAGCTTATCCCGGCATTGGTGCCGAAGAAAGAGGTCAGGCTCAGGCAATTGCTAAAAACCTGTTTGAATTAATTGCGCTGCCTGTTCCCATCGTTTGTCTTATTTTGGGGGAAGGCGGAAGCGGAGGAGCATTGGCTCTGGGAATCGGTGACCAGGTATGGATGATGGAACACGCCATTTATTCCATTCTCTCCCCGGAAGGTTTTGCTTCCATCCTGTATAAAGATGCTTCCCTTGCCAAAAAGGTAGCTGTTCATATGAAAATTACAGCTCAGGATCTTTACGACTATCACCTGATTGACTTAATCATTAAGGAAAATGAGCAGTTTGAAAGCCAGCCCGAAACAGTTTTTTCTCCATTATCAGAACAACTCTATACCACTTTTTTATCCCTTCAAAAGTTGGATATTTCTGTTTTACTGGAAAAAAGATATCAAAAATATCGGAAGATGGGCCAATGAATTCAATTCAGAACACTATCAGTATTATTGCCAGTTCTTTTTTGGAACTGCAAGCAAAATTACAATTTTATGAAAGGGAATATCTAAAAAAGAAAGGTGTAATTGATGTTACAGCATCGGAAGTAAAAGTTCTTTATATCATTGGTTTATCCAATACTAAATCGATGTCTGATATTGCTGCGCAACTGAAAGTAACAAAAGGAACCCTATCGATTGCTGTTGACAGTTTAGTAAAAAAAGGGTATGTTATTCGCACCAGAAATCATCAGGACCGCCGTATCATCATTTTATATTTGACGGATAAAGCACTCCACGCCGTGAAAACATACGAAAATTTTTATCAGGAATTATTGGAAGCTCTTGCTTTGCAGGATGTCAGTCAGTTTTTCACTTTAAAAGAGATAATATCTCGTTTGAATCATGTCATTGAAGTAAACTTTTTGGATGTGGAAGCATATCAGCCCGCATCAAAAGAAGACATGCAGACCTGAAAGGAGTAATATGAAAAAAATAGCATTTTTATTTCCGGGGCAAGGAGCCCAGTATGTCGGGATGGGGAAAGAATGGCTCGATTCCTATCCTGATTTATATTCTCTCTATGATCAGGCGAGTGCTGTTCTAGGCTATGATTTGAAAAAGATATGTTTGGAAGATGAAAAAGCACTGGCTTCTACGTTTTATGCCCAACCGGCAATTTTAGTAACCAGTCTGGCCATATTGGAATGCTTAAAAAAAGAAAATATCTATCCGCCGAAACTGGTAATTGGTTTCAGTTTGGGTGAATACAGTGCGTTTGCTGCCAGTGGTTTGTTTTCATTGGAAGAAAGCCTTCTATTGATTAAAAAAAGAGCAGAAGCAATGCATCAGGCAAGTCTTCTTCGCCCCGGGCAGATGGTTGCTGTCTTCGGACTATCAAAGGAAATTCTTTTTTCCATATCAAAAATGACCAATACCTATCCAGCCAACTTCAACAGTCCCGACCAGGTAGTTGTAAGCGGAACTGCTGAAAATATTGCACAGTTTATCGCACTTGCAAAAGAAAACAATGCGAAAAGAATCATTCCCCTGGCGGTAAGCGGTGCTTTCCACAGCCCTTTAATGGCACAGGCAGCTGAAGAACTGGAAGAATTTGCAAAAACAATGCATCCTGTCAGGATGGATTTTCCGATAATAGCGAATACAACTGCCACCCTGTTACCTTTTGATCATATTAACACTGAAATAAAAAATCAGGTCGACTCTCCCATTTACTTTGAAGATTCCATTCACTATGCAATCGAGCATTTCCATATTGATTGCTTTATTGAAGTAGGACCCGGCAAGGTTTTAAGTGGTCTTGTCCGAAAAATCAGTCCTGCTGTAGCAGCCTACAGCATTCAAACACCCCATGATTTAAAATACTTGAAAGGAGTACTATAAATGAATTTTGATGGAAAAGTAGCTTTTGTTACTGGCGGGGCCGTCGGTATAGGTGCTGCCATAGCGAGGGAACTGGCTCAAAACGGAGCAAAAGTAATTATAAATTATAATAAAAGTGTCGATCAGGCAGCTTCCCTTCTACAGGAAGCACAAGAAAAAAACTGTCAGATTGAAGCCATTCAGGGCAATGTTTCCTCTCTGTCAGAAGTAAAGGCAATGATTGATCACATCATTGCCTCCTACGGCCGTATCGACATTGCTGTCAACAATGCCGGAATTACAGCTGACAACCTCCTGGTCAGAATGAATGAAGACGATTTTGACCGCGTGATTCAAGTCAATCTAAAAGGAACCTGGAATGTCTGCAGGCAAGTAATTCCGTTGATGATGAAAGAACGGCAGGGTAAAATTATCAACATATCTTCTGTTGTTGGAATTGCCGGCAATCCCGGTCAATCAAACTATTGTGCAGCAAAAGCGGGGATTATCGGTCTGACCAAATCCTTGGCCAAAGAAGTTGCAAAAAGAGGAATTTTGGTAAATGCTGTTGCTCCCGGTTTTATAGAAACAAACATGACTGCAACTTTAAAGGAAGAATTAAAACAGGCAATCCTGGACTCCATTCCCCTGGGAAAAATCGGCCAACCGGAAGAAGTCGCCAAAGCAGTAGCTTTTCTGGCAAGTGACTGGAATACCTATATAACCGGCCAAGTCATTCAGGTAGACGGCGGATTGGTAATGGCTTAATATGAAAAGAAGAGTCGTTATTACAGGAATGGGAACGGTTAATGCCGTTGGAAACAACCAGGTTGAGTCCTGGAACAGTCTGATTCAGGGAAAAAACGGAATCGGACCCATTACATTATTTGATGCTTCAGCCATGAAAGTTCAAATCGCCGGTGAAGTGAAAAACCTTCAACCCGAATTGTTTCTGGATCCCCGTGAAATTCGAAAACTGGACCGCAGTATTCTCTTTGCATTGATTGCTGCTGAGGAGGCTTATCAACAATCCAGGCTTGCCACTGCTGATTTTGATCACGATCGATTTGGGGTTTTTGTTACCAGTGGCGTCGGAGGAATTACAACCATATATGAAGAATCAAAAAAAGCAATTGAAAAAGGAGGAGACCGGGTTTCTCCCCACTTTGTAACCAATGCCATAATTAATTTGATTGGTGGTCATATTGCCATTAAATATCAGGCTAAAGGACCTGTTCTTCCCGTTGTTACTGCCTGTTCATCCGGAACAAACGCAATAGGGGAAGCTTACCGTTATATCAAAGATGGTTATTTGGATTTAGCTTTTACAGGAGGTGCCGAAGCGCCTCTGAATGAAATCGGAATTGGTGGATTTTCTTCAATGCGAGCCCTCAATACTACCAATGATATCCATGCAGCATCCATTCCGTTTGACAAACGGCGATCCGGATTCGTTATGGCTGAAGGTGCCGGTGTCCTGCTTTTGGAAGAATATGAACATGCAGTGAAACGTCATGCTCCTATCTTGGCTGAAATAATTGGCTACGCTGCAAATTCCGATGCCTATCATATCACTGCTCCTGACGAGACTGCAACAGGAGTCACAAAATGCATCCTTCAGGCCTTGAAAGATGCAGATCTGACAATTGATCAAATTGATTATATCAATCCCCATGGTACATCAACCGTCTACAATGACCGGATGGAAACCCTGGCACTCAAAAATGTTTTTAAAGAACATGCCCGTCATATCAGTATCGGAGCAACAAAATCAATGACTGGGCACGCTCTCGGCGCAATCGGTGCAATCGAAGCCATCATCTGTGTGCAGGCAATGCAACACAGCATAATCCCCCCAACTATCAATTATCAGGAAAAAGATGAAGACTGTGATTTGGACTATACGCCAAATGTCGCAAAACAAAGAGTAATCCGTTACTGTCTTAGCAACAGTCTGGGTTTCGGTGGCCATAATGCAACACTTGTTTTTAAAAATCCAAATTTAGAATAATTGTTGAATATACAAAAGGATTCCTTTTGTATTTTTCTTTTTTATGGTATAATAGAACGGATAAAATAGTGAGGTTAAAATGAAATTACGATTTTTACTTTTTTTCTTTGTTTTGCTGCTGGTTGGGTGTACTTCTCCAAAGGAAATCACTGTTTCCTTTGAATCAAACGGAGGAGAACAGATTGAAGCCATTCAGACAACTTCCAATACTTCGCTTTCTCTACCCAACCCCATTCGGGAAGGATATGAATTTCTTGGCTGGTATGATGAAGAAAATGTTCTGACAGACAGTCCGGCTCTTTTTCAAACGAGTACCACCCTATATGCAAAATGGGGTTTGGAAACCTATACGGTCCGTTTTGTCGACAATGAAGAAAATCTCATTTCTACTGCCCAGGTAACCATGAACCAAACTGTCGTTTTCCCGCTTCCTCCCCAAAAGGAAAATCTCGTTTTTGCGAGATGGGAACCTGCTGTTACCAAAACAACCGAGGATGTCACGATTCATGCTGTTTATACAGCAGCAACAGACGGTCTTCAATACACGTTGGAAGATGACCATTACGTAGTCAGCGGATATGAAGGAAGCACATCCGAGGTAATCATCCCCGATATGATAGCAGCTATTCCGGTTACAACGATAGGGTCTCTTGCTTTCGCCGGAAACAGTCTTTTGACTTCAATCGTTTTACCTGATTCTATTACCAAGATTGAGGACAGGGCTTTTTATGAAGCAGGCAATCTCGCCGCAATCACTTTTTCTTCCGCGTTGGAAACAATCGGAACCGAAGCCTTTTATAATTGTTTTTATTTAACTTCGATTACTGTTCCCGCTGTTACAATTGCGAATCCGCTTTTTATGGCTGCTCCAATCTTGCTGAAATTAACCTGACAGATCGGGTGACCACCATTTTATCCTGGGCTTTCCTGGGATGTTCCGATCTTGTTACAGTCATTATCCCCTCCAGTGTAGCGTATATTGGCAACCATATATTCAGCTGGTGCCAAAAATTGGATTTTATTTATACCCCCAGTGATAACCTTTCCCGTTTGCAGACGATGTTCAGCGAAGTGACTCATATATACACCCACTTTACAATTGCCGGTTTACCTCAGTAACCGGTTTTTTTTATTTTAAAAATTATATCATTTGAAAAAAGAAAAAGAATAGGGTATGATATAATGTTAATAAGTGAGGGAAAGCCATGTTTAAAAAATATCACTTGATCAGTCTGCTAATGATTCTTGTAACCGGTTTAATTGCGGTTTTCTTTTACCTTTATTATGCAAAACAAATTGCACACATTCAGGCTGAAGCAACTTATTCCATTGTATATGATCAAATGTAAATATTTCTGAAAGAAACTGTTACCAACCAAATCAATCGAATTGAGGAAAGAAAGCAACGGATTATCAACCAATATGAACAGCTCTATGATGATATTAATCTTCATCTGACTTTGGAATCTACCCTTCCTGCCAATGATTTTATCACGTACTATACAGAATTGTTAACTTCTTCCCCCTATCATGAAAATGTGGTTGCAGTTTTATGGGACACAGCCACAAACACCCTCTATTTTGATTCGCACAATTTAATTGAATCTGCTGATCCGTCAGCTGATTTGAATCTTGTTTTGGATACATTCCATTTCTATCATTTTCAAACCTATTCTTCTTTTACTGCTTTTCTTGCTATTACAGATGAATTGATTTATCAAAATGTTCTTTCAGATATGCGGATGGAAATCCATGCATCTTCCTTTGAAAATGATACCTATATCTGGGTAAATGAAATCGTGAATTTTGACGGCGGTGATAATTATGCCATTCGCCTGATTCACCCCAACCTCATAGCTACGGAAGGTTCTTATCTTTCTACTTCCATGACGGACATCAAAGGAAATACCCCCTATCAGACTGAACTGGATGGAATAAAAGCAGACGGTGAAATCTTTTTTACTTATTATTTTAAGCGGATACTCACCGATGAAATTGCACTCAAGCTGACCTATGCAGGTTATTATGAGGATTTTCAATGGATTGTTGCAATGGGAATCTATGTGGAAGATGTGAATCATTTTATTAATGAAAACACCAATACCCTCCAATTATTGACCAATCGTCTTGGTGTTGCGTTCTTATCGATTATATTGGGAATTATCGGTCTCAGTTTCGCCATCCAGAAAATACTCGAAAGTTACTATTTAAAAAAAACAACCTCTTCTATTCAGGAAGAATCCAACCGCGATGTATTAACCCAGACTCTGCTTCGCCGCATCGGTATAAGGGATTTACAGACTGCTTTCGATTATTTCAAACAAACCAACAAAAGTCCCATTGTCCTGTATTTTGATATGGATGATTTAAAAGCAATAAATGATATGTACGGTCATGATGCCGGTGATTTGGCTTTGCAGAAATGCATCACAGCTATTCAGACCACTACCCGAACCACAGATAAGATCTATCGTTGGGGCGGAGATGAGTTTTTAGTTCTTGTTCAGGAATTTGATATCAAAAAAACCGAATTAATCGCAAACCGAATTTTAGGTGCCATTAAAGGTTACTCACTGCAATGGAAAGATCAGTTCATTTCTTTAAGCGTTTCGATTGGTGTCAGTTACTTTATACATGAAGATCAGGATATTCATGCCATTTTAAAAAGAATGGACTCTGCCCTGTATGCTTCAAAAAACAACGGAAAGGGGAAAATAACCATTGAAACAACAACCAAAAATTGATCCTTTGGCTCATTTGACTGCCCTGCAAAAAGAAGTTACCAAAAATAATGCAACAGAACCGCCGTTTGCCAATCCCTACTGGGATAATACAAGAAAAGGCATTTATGTTGATATTATCGACGGAACACCGCTCTTTTCTTCCCTGGATAAATTTGATGCCGGATGTGGATGGCCAAGTTTCAGCCAATCCCTTCAGCCCAAACAAATAGCAACAAAATTGGACCGCAGCCATCATATGATTCGAACTGAAGTCCGATCCCGCTCCAGCGATTCCCATTTGGGTCACCTGTTTACGGATGGACCGCTTGATAAGGGCGGCCTTCGATATTGC
>JAQUYJ010000045.1 GCA_028691905.1 Bacilli bacterium | reverse complement strand
CATTACTATTTATACGACAAATAAACTGCTTCTTCAAGGTAAAAATACTGCACAACTCTTTCAGGAAATACAATCCTTATTGGGGATAGAAACAAAAATTACAGTACCAAATACTCAGCAGGTAATACCAACATTTAATTTTTCTTACGTTGGATCAGATGAAGTAGGTACAGGTGATTTCTTTGGAGGAATTGTCGTTTGTGCCTGTTTTGTTCCGAAAGATAAATTACTTGAAATGACCAGAATGGGAATCAAAGATTCCAAGCAAATAACCGATCGGAAAATCGAACAAACAGCTCCTTTAATCATGGCAATCTGTCCCCACGAAGTAACTGTTTTAACAAACGAACGTTACAATGATTTAATTGCGAAAGAATCAATGAATATGAACAAAATAAAGGCAGTATTGCATAATCTAACTATATCAAAATTGATGAACAAGCAACTTGACTACGATGATATTATAATTGATGCTTTTACGACACCTCACTTGTATTTTAATTATCTGCAAGGACAAAATGGTGTTATTCGCGACGTTAAACTGATAGAAAAAGCGGAAAACAAATATATCGCTGTTGCTGCTGCTTCTATTATAGCTCGATACCACTTTCTGATGCATATAAAAGAATTATCCAAGCAATATAAATATAAACTTCCCAAGGGAGCTTCTTCCATTGTCGACGATAAAATAAAATTGATTCTTGCTGATAAAAATGAAAATGTGCTTTATCACATCGCGAAATTGAATTTCAATAATTTAAAAAAAGTAAAACAGGAAAATAAAAACACTTCTATAGATTGTCTATAAAAGTGTTTAGGTTAATTGTTTTAAATAATCACTGTAATAGGATGGCAATGGGGATTCCCATTCCATTTTTTCTTTGCTTCGTGGATGAATAAAACCCAATGTTTTCGCATGAAGAAACTGACCCTTCTCATTTGCATCATTTTTTAATCCATATACGGGATCTCCGACAAGCGGAAAGCCAATGTATTTCATATGCACCCGTATTTGATGGGTTCTGCCTGTTTCCAGCTGCAATTCCAATAAAGTCATATTTTTGTACCGCTCTATGACACGAAAATGAGTTATTGCATGCTTTCCGTTTTCTATAACGGTCATTTGCTGACGATGAACCGGATCACGGCCAATCGGAGCATCAATGACACCAACATTGTGATTAATAACGCCATGAACTAATGCATAATACTTTCTGGTTACTTTTTTATCAGCAAACTGTTTGCTTAAAATACGATGACTATAATCGTTTTTACAGGCGACAAGCAATCCCGAGGTATCTTTATCAATCCGATGAACAATCCCCGGTCGCAGTTTTCCATTTATACCGGATAAATCAGTACAATGAAACAACAAAGCATTAACCAAGGTGTTTTCCTTATTGCCAACTGCTGGATGAACAACCATTCCGCTTGGTTTATTGATAACAATAACATCGCTGTCTTCATAATAAATATCAAGTGGGATATCTTGCTTTTTAATTTCTCCCGAATCTGTTTCAAAAAATTCGATTCCTATTAAATCTCCTGTTTTCACCATATAATTTTGTTTGATTGCTTTATTGTTGACGAGAATGAGGGATTGATGAATCATCATTTGAATTTGATTTCGGGTTACTCCATCCAGATGGGATGCCAGATATCTGTCTAAACGCTGCGTTTCTCCCTGAAAAACGATTATTTCTTTTTCTCTGGTTGTCATTTCAGTATTTTTCCGCTCTTTCCAAACAGAATATCAATAATTAATATTGCGACACCAATAGTCAGATATGCATCGGCAAAATTGAAATGGGGAGCGAAAAAATGAAAATGGAGAAAATCGATTACATAAGTAGTATATCCATCAGCTGTCAAGTGAATATGTAAGACGCGGTCAATTAAATTACCAAGTGTTCCACTGAAAATGAGCAGTAAAGCAATACTGTACCATTTATGTTCCTTCAGGTTGAAATCTTTCATCATATAGACAAATACCCCAAGTGCTATAACAGTAATCACAAGGAAAAACCAAAGTTGACCCTGAAGAATACCAAAAGCAGCACCATTATTTTTTAAATAATCAAGTGAGAAAAAATTGGGGATGACCGTAATAGGATTGTCCTTAATAAAAGCGGTTGCTAAAATTTTTGTTATTTGATCAAATAATATACCGATTCCAATAATCAAAAAGGCTGAATAATATTTTTTTATATCAAATTTTTTCATCAAATAACTCCAAAAAACAAAATAGCTGCAATCGTAAGCAATGCAAACCCAATACTGAAAGTATGACGGACAAAGATTGCTTTTTCATTTAAGCCCATGAGAATAGGGTTTTCCGGAAAGTAAATTTTTGCTAATTTTACCATAAATAAATTTGACAATCCATTGCAGAGGAGTAATAAAAACCAACCGAGAGCAGATAAAATCAAACGAATTATAGGTTGATAATAATAAACCTTGAAAAATTGGATTAAAACAAGCAAGATGGGTAAAACGACAAGAATAGTTAAAAGAATGCCGAGAATATAAGCTTTTAAATCGGTAGATTTTTTTAAATTCAAATCATAGTATTTTTGAATTTCTATTTTACCTAATTTCCATAGATTCATTTAATCACCATACCCTTCCAAATATGCTATTGCTTCACTAAAACTGCCGACTTTGATAGGTGCAGGATAATGGGGATGATCCAATGCTTGATATTGAGCCAATGCATCAGCATAATTTGCATCAGGAACAAAAAACAAATCCGCATTATAGATATTGGCTGTAATTATTTTCTGACGGATTCCACCAATTTCACCTACAGTACCGTCAATATCTATTGTACCTGTTCCCATGATTCGCAAGCCATTTGTAATGTCCTGTTCGGTAATGGCATTGTAGACAGCAATTGCCTGCATTAAACCGCCGGAAGGTCCGGTTGTGAGTGTATTACGCAGGGAATAGGAAGGATTGGATTCAATTATCGTGTAATAGGGATACCAAGCAATTCCAATATATTTTCCTTCACTGGTCTGATTGATTGCGGGGTTGATTTCCACTACCTCTTCTCCTCTTTTTACAGTAAGGTGAATGGTAGTCCGATTATCATCATCGAAAACGGGTACAACTAAAGTTTCTATATCCGCAACAGTATTGATTTTAGTTCCTTCAATATGGGTCACAATATCCCCAAGTTGAATCGAAGAATCGGTTTCCGAAAAGGTAGTATGAATAATCATTCCTTGGAAAGTATAATCAATCGTAATGTTGGTATCATATTTGTTTGCTTCTGTATAAGCCATTATAATTGCATTATTAATACTGACTTCTTTCATGATTTCACCCTGTATCTGCTCTTCTTGATCGGACAGAGAAGTTGTCGGGTCGTAAGTAGCGATATCAATATCGGAATTGGTACTGGCAAGAAGATATTGAAGAAGTGTCAACTTTCGAAATTCAAAAACAGAAACAGTAAATATTTCTCCCGTATCTTCTCCTTCTTCAATTTGGATAACAGATTCAACCAAACTAACTTCGCCAGGAGAGAGTGATATATAATTTATTTTTATTGTACTGATAAGAATAAATGAAAGATATAAAAATAAAACAAGGATAAATATGATTTTATATCGAAAATTCCTGTTTTTCCAGGTTGAAAAATAATTCTTTAAATAATTAATCATTTGTATGCCCTTCCAAAGTTATGGTGAAGGCATCCATTTTTCGATATCTTATTTTCGCAGCATCCAACATTTTTTTAGCGGCCAAATCGGATTCAGTTCCTTCATACTTATCACTCAAATAAATAATTTCACGAATTCCACTTTGAATGATTAATTTTACACATTCGTGACATGGAAATAATGTCACATAAATAGATGTATCTTCCAAAGAACAGCTGGAATTCAAAATTGCATTGGGTTCAGCATGGACAACATACGGATATTTGGAACCCAAAAAATCATCGTTGTTTTCCCAAGGAAAAACATCATCATCACAGCCATATGGGAATCCATTATAGCCGATTCCTACAATTCTTTTTTTTGTATTCACAATACAAGCTCCGACTTGAGTATTTGGATCTTTACTGCGCATGCTGGATAAAATAGCAACACCCATAAAATAGGTATCCCAGTCAATATAATTATTTCGTTTCATTTTTTTCCTCGCATTTATTCATTTCTTCCCGTAATTCTTCTTTCAATTTTTCCAAATCGCTTGTTTTTACAATACAGGTGTCGGATATACAGGACAGGCATTTTTCCGGTACTTCCACTCCTTTGGGAGCTTTTGTGCGTTTATTTAAAATAAACGAAACTAAAAACAGCACAACTGCACCAATGATAATGAGCAATTGCAATAAATTGTTATCAATAGCAATAAACATATTTACACTCCTATAATTTTTTTAATGATATAATCAGCCAATAATAAACCAAATACACCAACCACATTCACATAACTGCCTAAAGCCTGAACTTTTACTTCTTCACTGGAAGAGACCACCATAAAATGTTCCTTTTTAAAATGTGCTCTTATTATTCTGGCAACAGGATCATGACTCGTTTTAGAAAGTGGCAGGATTTGCACTGCAGTCGGATCCCATTTTTTTGCTGCTCCCATTGAGGAAATAAAGGGTATATTACGCAGCAGGCACTGTTCTATTAGTGTTATTTTACTAGGAATATCATCGATTGCATCGATGATATAATCCGGTTCATAGCCAAACAATTCCATATCCACTTTTTTAGTTAATAAAACGACATCACAGCAAGGGTTTATTTTTCTGATCTGTTCTTTTAAAACAACTGTTTTGGCTTGACCGATTGTTTCATAATTGGCAACTACCTGCCGATTGATATTACTTTCTTCAACATGATCAAAATCACATAAAATCAATTTACCAATCCCGCAGCGGGCAAGGGCATGAACACAAAATCCACCGACTCCCCCTAATCCAACAACTGCAACACTGGCATGCTGCAATTTAGTGATGGCTTCTTTTGTAAATAATAATTCCAATCGCTGTAACATTATTTTTCTACTTTAATTTTCAGCTCTTTTAATTGTTTTTCATCAATAAGGGATGGTGCTTCACTCATCGGATCGATTGCATTGGCACTTTTTGGAAATGCTATAACATCACGAATCGATGAAGAGTGAGTCAAAATCATTGCCAGGCGATCCAAACCCAAAGCAATTCCACCATGGGGAGGAGTTCCGTATTTCAAAGCATCAACAAAAAAACCGAATTTTTCTTTTATTTCTTCTTCTGTTAAACCAATAGCTCGGAACATATTGGCTTGTGTCTTTTGATCATGAATACGAATCGAACCGCTGCCAAGTTCATACCCATTTAAAACAATATCATAACATTTGGAATAGCATAGCTCAGGATTGGTAAGAATTCGTTCTTTATCTTCTTCTTTTGGTGAGGTAAAGGGATGGTGGGCTGCTACATAGCGATTTGTTTCTTCGTCAAACTCAAAAGAAGGCCAGTTTACAATCCACGATAAATGATATTGATTTTCATCAATCAAATTCATCTGCTTGCCAAAGAGATTTCTTAAATAGGCCAAGCTGGCATGAACAACATTCTTTTTATCTGCTATAATCAAAACCAAATCATCTGCTTCTAAATTTAAAGCACTTTTCCATGCACCAAGCATATCATTAGTGATGTATTTAGCAATGCTACCACTACATTCTACCCCATCATACTTAAACCAGGCTAATCCTTTTGCTTTAAATTTCTTTATTTCTTCAGTTAATTTTTCAATATCCTTACGCGAATATTGATGTGCAGCATTTTTCACATTGATACATTTTATAATGCCACCCTGCTTGATGGCATCATGAAATACACTGAATTCCATTTTCATGGCCAAGCTGGTAAGATCAACTAATTCCAGTCCAAATCGTAAATCCGGTTTATCTGTACCGTAACGGTTCATCGATTCATCAAAGGTAAGGCGGGGGAAAGGAGTACAAATATCAATGTCCATAACATCTTTGAATACTTGCTTCATCATTCCTTCCATCATTTGATATATATCTTCTTCATCAACAAAACTCATTTCTACATCAATCTGAGTAAACTCCATTTGCCGATCAGCCCGCAAATCTTCATCGCGGAAGCACTTAACGATTTGATAATAACGTTCAAATCCTGATACCATTAACAGTTGTTTATACATTTGAGGAGATTGGGGAAGCGCATAAAACTTTCCCGGATGAACACGGGAAGGGACCAAATAATCCCTTGCTCCTTCAGGAGAGGATTTCCCAAATACCGGTGTTTCTACTTCGATGAAATCCAATTCATCAAAATAAGAACGAACTGCTTTGGTAATTTTATGACGTATAAAAAGATTGTTTTGCATGATGGGACGTCGCAAGTCCAAATAACGGTACTTCATCCGTAAATCTTCCAGTGCATCGGTTTTATCCGCAATAATCATCGGTGTTTGATTGGCTTCACTAAAAACTGTAAGTTCCTTTGCTTCAACTTCGATATCTCCTGTATCAAGATTGGGATTTTTGCTTTCTCTTTCAACAACCATTCCCACAACCTGAATAACAAACTCATTTTTAAGTGCACTCATCGCCTGATAATTGGGATTGTTTGGTTTGCAGGTTATCTGCGTAATGCCATAACGGTCACGCAAATCCAAAAAGAACAATCCTCCCAAATTACGTACTTTTGCAACCCAACCGGCCAAAGTAACCGTTTTTCCAATATCTGTGAATCGTAGTTGATTATTATTATGCGTTCTCATTTTCTTTCTCCTCTAGAAATTTTTTAAAATGTGTCTTTTTCTGCAATAAACTTGCTTTATTGATTGTAATCTGGATTTTGTTTTTCGTATCTTTGATAACAAACAGCCCTGAATTACGTTCTTCTTCGCCAATTATAATTAAGTAACGAGCATGTAATTTTTCTGAAACTTTGAACTGGTTTTTCAGACTGGTATGAAGATAATCCATTTCAACCGTCCAACGCAACTGCCTTAACTGAATGGCCAACTGTAAAGCTTCCTGCTGGGAAATAGAATCCAGTGCAATCAGAAAAAAATCGGCTTCGTTTTGTAATACCGGCCATTTGTTTTGCTTATCCATTAAAGCAATCAAACGTTCTATTCCAAAAGCATAACCAATCCCCGGGATGTCCATCCCGTTAAAAGATTTGATTAACTCCGAATATTTCCCTCCGGCACACAATGCAAGTCCGTCAAATTCATCATCGCTGTTGATGATAAATTCAAAAATGAGAATGCGCTCAACGATCTTAACTCTACCGAGGGAACTTTTCAGGGCAATACTGTCCGTAAC
>JAQUYJ010000044.1 GCA_028691905.1 Bacilli bacterium | reverse complement strand
TGATTCAAGAAGAAAATTATTTTGATGATGTAAAAGAATTCTTTTGGCAAAGCATATTACAACCAAATAGGATTGATGGTTCTTTTTCACAAAAGGATTTTAACGAAGAAAAAAAGCTTATGTTAACATCAATTGAAAACATGTACAACAATAAAGAGTCCTATGCCTATCATCGTTTAATTGAGGAAATGGCTCCCAATGAAATCATAAACATAAAACCTTATGGCACAAAAGAAGTACTTAATGAGATATCGCTTAGTGAATTAACTGATTATTATCATTATTTGTTTACTGATTGTAATTGCAAAGGATATGCTATTGGGGATATTACAGATGAAATGGTAAACAGTTTTTTTGCTTCCTGTTCATTTTCAACTAAAAATACGGATATGAAATTATATGCCCATCCTACATTTTTACCAAAAGAAATCCATTATATAGAAGAAAAGCAGGATGTTATACAGGGAAAACTCGTTTTAGGATATCGAACAAACATACATTATTTTCACCAATATTATTTTCCGATGGTTTTATTTGATTTAATGTTAACTGGAATGACAACATCATCATTATTCAAGGTTGTCCGTGAACAGTATGGATTAGCTTACAGTATTCACTCTACCGTTCAATACGATGCCAAGATTCTAACTATTCAGGCTGGGATTGAAGAAGAAAATAAAGATAAAACGGTTAATATAATTCAAAAAATTATCCAGGATTACCAAAATAATGTGGATGAAAAGCTTCTGCAGATGGCAAAAGATACATTAATCAGTTATTATACGGAAACGAATGATGATTGTCAGAGTTTATTACTGTTTCAAATTAGAACCGATCTTATTAAAAAAATGAATATTGATGAAATTATTGCTGCAGTAAATACCGTAAACACACAGCAAATTAAAGAAGTAGCAAAAATGATTTTCTTGGATACAATATATTTTCTGTATGGTGATAAAAATGAATAAAGTATATTATCCCCGTTTAAATGAAGCACTTTATTCCACAGTTTTAAAAAACGGATTAAAAGTGTACATGGTTCCTAAAGCAGATTTTCAAAAAACATATTGTGTTTTTAAAACGGATTTTGGTTCCATCCATACTAATTTTATTCATCGTGATACGAATGAAAAGATCTCTTTTCCGCAGGGAACAGCACACTTTTTAGAACATCAGATGTTTGCAATGGAAAAAAACAAAGATGCTGGTGATTATTTTGCCAGTTTAGGAGCAGATTCCAATGCTTATACAAGTTATGATGAAACAGCTTATACGGTCACCTGTACAAAAAAGCAAAAAGAAGTTATTCAATTTCTATTGGACTTTGTTCAGAAACCTTGTTTCACCGCCCAGGGAATCGCTAAAGAAAAAAAGATTATCCTGCAGGAATATTTAATGTATCAGGATAAACCAAATAATCGTTTACATTATGATTTGATGAATAATTTATATTGGAATGATCCTTTAAAAGAAGAAATAGTTGGTAATGAAGAATCAATTAAAAAAATCAATAAAAAGATACTATTGCAAGCACACCAGTTTTTATATCATCCTCAGAATATGACCTTATTGATAGTTGGCCATCTTCATGTTGAAGAAACATTGCAATGGATTATGGATAATCAGAACGGGAAACAATTTTCGCCATGTCCACCTGTTGATATAAAAACGCCCATTGAACTTCTTTCCATTCACAAGGAATTCAATCAATTTGAAATGGATATTTTTTCTCCATATGTTGCTTATGGGATAAAAATAAATCCTCATTTATATAAAAAGTTTAACATAATCAAAATTGACTATATCATGAAAATCATCCTAGAACAACTATTCGGTTCGTCTTCGGATACATACCAAGAGTTATTGGATCAAGATCTTATATCAAAACGATTTCGTTATTATGCCCACATTACCAATAACAGTATGTACATAGCGATGCAATCTGATTCTAAGCATCCCGAACAATTACTGAACTATTTTGAAAACAAATTTTTAAATGGTAGAAGAGATGAACTGCAAGAAGCCAATTTTACAAGAATTAAAAAAGGCATTATTGGGAGTTTTATTAAAAGTATGGACGATGTTGAAACAATTACTCACGGTATACTGGACGCACTTACTTTAAATTGTGATTATTTTAATAGTTTAGATATTCTGGAATCAATCACAATGGAAGACATTTTGCTTGTATATGATGTTATCAAAAATTCTCCCCATACAAAAGTAATAATAAATCCGAAAAAAGTTGCGAAAAAAGAATAAAAAAAATATTTAAAAATTTTAAATAAATATTTATTTCAATATATTTTCGAAAAATTGTAAATAAAAAAGAATAAACGCTTATAAATATAATATTTTTCCGGTATACAGGAAAAATGTGTTGAAAAACAAAGGTGAAGCCTTTGTTTTTTAATTTGACATATATTTATAAATAAATATAATATAATAGTGCACAAAAATTTGAAATGAAAGGAGGGAAGAATGTTAAATAACTTAATACTAGTCGGTCGACTGGCAGACAATCCAAAGCTGAAAGTTTTGGATGAAGGAGTAAAAGTATGCCATTTTGTATTGGCAGTTGAAAGACCTTTTCAAAATCAAGAGACAGGACAATACGATGCAGATTTTATACCGGTGTCTGTATGGCGAGGTTTTGCAGAAACAGTAATTCAATATTGCAAAAAAGGAGCAACAATCGGTATTAAAGGTAGAATTGCTATGAAATTAAACGAAATTAACGGAATAAAATTTAATTCCGTTGAAGTGATTGCTGAACGCGTTTCGTTCATCAGTTTAAAAAATCAAGAAAAAGAAGAAGAACAGGCTGAATAGCTTGATATGGTTCATGAATCCACACCATTCATGGACATTATTTGTGAATTAATCATCTTCATTATCAAATATAATACTTGAAAAAGAGTAACTTTGTTTCTTCAAATTACTCTTTTTTATTTTCCTATTTTTTCTCTTGCTTTCTATTTATTCTTTTGGTATAATATTTTTACGTGATGCAGGTATAGTATAACGGCTATTATACCGCCTTGCCATGGCGAAGATGCGAGTTCGATTCTCGTTACCTGCTCCAATTTGTATTAAAAAAGTATTTTGATTTCTCAAAATACTTTTTTTATTTTATGCATTAACTAAATCCAATACTTCTTTGATTTGATTCATAGCATAATCAATTTGCTCTTTCGTATGTGTTGCTGTATAACTGGTTCGTAATAAGCTTTGTCCGACTGGAGTAGCGGGTGAAATGACTGGATTGACATATACACCTCGTTCAAGTAAAAGTTTGCACGCTATAAATGTTTTCTCATCTTCATATGTATAAATCGGGATGATTGGTGTTTTACTATCAATAATTTTAACACCTAAACGTTTCAAACCCTGACGCATATATTCACTGATGTCATGAAGTGCTTTAACACGCTGCGGTTCATTATGAAGAATTTTTAGTGCTGCACGTGCACTTTCTACATTGGCGGGTGTAATAGAAGCACTGAAAATAAATGGTCGTGAAACATGTTTAACATATTCAACAACATCTGCTTTAGCAGCCATATAACCACCCAAACTTGCTAGCGACTTGGAAAAAGTACCCATAAGTATATCAACATCGTCTTCCAAACCATAGTGTTCAGCAGTGCCGCGTCCATGAGAACCTAAAACACCCAAACCATGAGCATCATCAACCATTATACGTGCTTGATATTTTTTGGCAAGTCGTACTATTTCAGGAAGATTGGCTATATCACCTGTCATACTGAAAACGCCATCTGTTACAATGAGAATTCCTTTATCAGAATCAATGGATTGCAGAACAGCTTCCAAATCAGCCATATCACTGTGCTCATAACGCAATAATTTTGCATAACTCAAACGGCAAGCATCATAGATGCTGGCATGGTTTTCTTTATCACCGACTATAACATCATTTCTTCCAGCTATGGCACTGATTATTCCAAGGTTACTTTGAAATCCCGTAGAAAAAGTAAGAGCAGCTTCTTTATGTAAAAAAGAAGCCAATTCATTTTCCAATTTCACATGAATATCTAAAGTTCCATTCAAAAAGCGAGAACCGCTGCAACCCGAACCGTATTTTTCCAACGCTTTGATTCCAGCCTGAATAACATCCGGATGGGAAGTCAATCCCAAATAATTGTTTGATCCAATCATAATTACATCATGACCATCCATCACTATTTTGGTATCTTGACCAGTTTCCAGTTGATGAAAATAAGGATAAATTCCTTTTTCCTTGACAGCATTAATAAGATTTAGGTGTGATAATTTATTAAATAAATCCATTTTTCTTCCTCTCAAATTTCAAAAATATAGATTATTATATCATGAACAATATCAAATAGCAAGATATAATTCTTAATAAATAATGCATATCATTAGAAAATTACAGAATTAAGAGTATAATATAAATATTAAAAGGAGTAGAAATATGTATGATGGTTTATTAATCGATTTGGGAGGAACAATTGTCGAAAACAAGAACGTCAATTTTGATAATGGGGTTCTAGCTGTCTATTCCCATATTCAACCTCAAATTGATTATGATCAGTTCCTTATCACTTTTCAAAAAGAAAGTTCGATTTTAAGAAATCGGGATAAAATCGAAATTCCCTTTCAAGCAATCTTGAAAAATGTTGGAAATGTCTTGAAAATCAAATATGACTGTTCCATACCAGAAGTAGAATACATATTTGCTCAACAATATGAATATTTAGAAAAAATAGAAGGTATTGATTCAATATTGAATTACTTTTCAAAGCAGGGAAAATCTGTTGTAATCCTATCAAATTCCACTTTCTCCGGACGGACCTTACAGCGTCAAATAGAAAATTTGGGATTAAGCAAATATATCAAGACAATTTTTTCTTCTGCGGATTTTCTAATAAGAAAGCCGTATCGTGAGTTCTTTTTACAGGCAATTCATATGTGGAATACAAACGAAAAAATTTTATATATAGGTAATGATTACTATTTTGATATGTATGGTGGCAGTCAGACCAACCTTCAACTGTGTTGGTATAATCCATATAAAAAAACAAATGAAGATAACATCCCCTGCATTGACATTCAACATTATCATCAATTATTACAAATTCTCGAAAGGAAATAAAATGTTTACTTATTTAAAATCAATTATAAAACGCGATCCGGCAGCGCGCCATTTTTTACAGATACTTTTGTTTTACCCCGGTGTTCATGCTGTTTTTTACTATCGGATTGCTCATTTTTTATATAACATAAAACTAAAATTACTGGCTGAAGGCATTATGTTTTGGGTGCGAGTATTTACTCATATCGAAATACATCCAGCAGCAAAGATCGGAAAAAGATTATTCATTGATCATGGCAGCGGTGTAGTTATCGGTGAAACCAGTGTAATCGGTGACGATTGTACTATTTACCAAGGTGCGACTTTGGGTGGTGTTGGAAAAGGACACGGTAAACGACATCCAACTTTAGGTAACAATATTATGGTTGGAGCTGGTGCAAAAATTCTTGGCCCCATTTCCATCGGCAGCAATGTAAAAATCGGTGCCAATACTGTGGTGTTACATAATGTATATGATAACAAAACTATTGTTGGCGTTAAAGGCAGAGAAGTAGCATGATTTGCTTGACTTTAATCAAACCATCACCTATAATAAAGTAGGTGATTTTTTGTATGTTTAAATTGAAAAGAATTAAAGTGCAGAGATTAATAGAGCATGCTGTTGTTTTTACAATTATTTTCTTATTTGATTTGATATTTATGTTTCGTTATAGTATAAAAATTTCTATTCCTTATTATTTACTTTCAATTGCCAGTATTAGTTTATTACCCGGCATTATTTTGTTTTTTAAATCAAGTAAGACTCGATTCATTTTATATTCAATTTTATTGTTTTTTAATTTGGCTATATTCATTGCTGATACCTGTTTATTTTACTATAAGCAGGATATATTTGCTTGGGCAATGTTAATGGATATTGGTGACGGTCTGAAAATGGGAATTAAATACAATATTCTCATTGCATTTAATTGGTGGCAATGGATTATTATTTTTACCGTCATTGGATTACTGTTTTTTATATTAAAACAAATGACAACCGGTCAAAATAAAACAAAGAATAAAATTCAATTGAAATACTTATTGATTATTGGCTTAAGTGGTTTATTATTGTTATCATCCGGCTTAATTATCAAACGAGAAGATATCAGTTTATATCAAACTCCACAGGATAAACGGGCTTATATTTTAACTTTTGGGATGTCCACATTCAATCAAAAAGATGCTGTTGTTATATCAACTCAATTGTTAGGCAAAAAAATTTATGCCCTTCAGGCAAAAGAAAAGTTGGAAACAATTGATGAAGAGACGCACAGCCCTCATAGTACCAAGTTTGGAAGTTTGGCCGGTCAAAATGTGATTATGATCATGCTTGAAACAGTAGAAGAGTATACAGTGGATTCTATTCTTACTCCCACATTATATTCTTTATTGAATGATGGATACAATTTTTCCAATACATATGGCGTCGCTAAAACAAATTATACATATGATGCTGAATTCAAGTCTTTGACTTCGATGATGTATTATAATAGCGACAATATTATGCACTCCTACGCTGATAATGAATTTAAAAATGCATTGCCATATTTAATGAAAGAAGCGGGTTATACAGCAAATTCATTTCATTCCTATTATGGTGATTATTTTAATCGAGATGAGATGCATCAAGCACTCGGATTTGATCACTTTTATTCCAATGAAGATATGGAATTTTCGGAAGTGGATTTCTGGCCATTGGATTCTGAGTTTTTAACCCAAATGAAAGACTTATATATTCCGATTCAAGAACAGCCTTTTTTCAGTTTCCTAATAACCCTATCTACTCATGGCAGTTATAAACAGGAACGAACTGAATTTTCACCCTATTATCAGATTATTGAAGCAGACGGCAGATTTGCTGATTATGAACCTGAATTCATTAATTTACTGGCTGCACATATGGATTTGGATAAAGGTTTGGAAGCGATGATGGATGATTTAACAAATAAAGATTTGCTTGATGAAACATTAATTGTATTGTTCAGTGATCATAAAAACTACTCAAGTATTGAAATAACTGAAAAATATACTCCAATCGAATTAGAAAATTCTGTCTATCGCTATGAATTGGACCGGGTTCCTTTTTCCCTGTATCACCCTAGTTTTCCAACTTTAAAAACAGCTCTTCCGTTATCGCAATATGACATTTTACCAACTATTTGCGATGTGATGGGAATATCCTTGATAAAGGAATATTATTATGGTCAAAGTGCTTTTCT
>JAQUYJ010000043.1 GCA_028691905.1 Bacilli bacterium | reverse complement strand
ACCCTCCTCTATTCTATTATTATATCACATTTTGCTTTTTTTACAATAAGAATTATGCAATCATTTTTGAAGACTGTCCCAATCTTCAAGAACATCAATCAACGCTTCAATCCATCCTGTATCCTGCTTTTTACTCGGCAGGTATATTTTGATTTTTTTTCTCACATATTCAAAATGAACATCAACAAAGGAAGAAAGCATTCTGGAGAACAGTTTGGCACCGTCCATTTTGCTGCTTGCCTGAACACTTAAAATAATAATCATTCGTTCTTCCTGCGTTTTCATTTCTTCTATCTGATGTTGCTGCAGCAAATAATCCAGATACTGTTTATTGATATAAGTCATGATTTCCGGAGTCAGCTGACCAAAACGGTCTTTTAATTCTTCAATCAGGTCTTCCTTGTCTTCCCTCGTTCTGATATAGGATATTTTTTTGTGAATCATGATTTTGATTTCATCTTCTTCAACATAATCTGAACTGACATGTTTTGATACTTCAATAGTGGAAGTGAATGGTTCTTCTTCTTTTTTTTGCATTCCTTTTACCTTGTCGATTGCTTCCTGCAGCAGTCTCATGTACATATCCAAACCGACACTGTCAATGAATCCGGACTGCTCTTCCCCTAAAATATCACCGGCACCGCGAATCGCCAGATCCCGCAGTGCAATGCGGTAGCCGCTTCCCAATGTGGTGAATTCTTTAATGGCATTGAGCCGTTTTGTTCCGGCTTCTGTCAGTACTTTGTTTTCTTCAAACAGGAAGTACGCATAGCTAACCCGGTCACTTCTGCCGACACGCCCTCTTATCTGATACATCTGTGCCAGTCCCAGACGATCAGCCATATCGACAATCAGGGTATTGGAATTGGGTATATCGATTCCCGTTTCGATAATGGTTGTACAGATTAATACATCAAATTCTTTATCGATAAAAGCTTGAATTGCATCTTCCAGCTGACTTTTCTCCATTTGGCCGTGAGCAATCAGAATTCTTGCTTCCGGTACCAGTTTCTTGATTTTACGGTATACCCGTTCCAAATCAAATATGCGGTTGTGGAGATAAAAAACCTGACCTTTGCGGCTCAGTTCGCGGTAAATTGCTTCCCGGATGACACTTTCATTTTCCTCCAGGACATATGTTTGAACGGGATAGCGGTTTTGAGGAGGGGTTTCCATTAAACTGAGTTGCCTGATTCCCATAATGGCCATTTGTAAAGTGCGGGGAATCGGTGTTGCTGTCAGTGTTAAGACATTGATCGTATTTTTATACTGTTTGATTTTTTCTTTGTGGAGTACCCCAAACCGCTGTTCTTCATCCACAATCAACAGTCCTAAATCGCGGTATTGGATTTCATCATTCAGCAGACGATGCGTTCCGATTACAATATCCATATCTTTTTGCTTCAGCAGGCGAATTGTTTCATCCTGTTTTGCATTGGCTACCAATCGGTTCAGCAGTCCGATTTTTATACCATATTTTTCCAACCGTTCCTTGAAGGTATAGTAGTGCTGTCTTGACAGAATGGTGGTCGGAGCGAGATAGGCAACCTGTTTTCCGTTCATTACTGTTTTTAAGGCAATCCGCATCGCCACTTCTGTTTTACCGTATCCTACATCTCCGCAAACCAGACGGTCAATAATTTTACCCTGTTCCATATCTTCTTTAATCGCTTCAATTGTTTTGATCTGATCTTTTGTTTCCTGAAATTCGAAATCCTGCTCGAATGCAGTCTGTATTTCTTCATCCGGCTGATAGGAATATCCTTTTCTTTCTTCCCGGATTGCCTGCAGACGAACCAAATCAAAGGCAAGGGTTTCCAGTTTTTCACGGACCCGAGCCTTTTTCTTTTCCCATTCTTTGGTTCCGATATTGGTTAACTTGGGTGCAGAACCCTCTGTTCCCTGATATTTTTCCAGCAGGCTGATTTTTTCAACCGGAACATACAGTTCCATGTTTTCAAACTGGAGGACGATATAATCATTTTTTATCCCCTGCAGTTCGATTGTTTTTATTCCTTTATATCTGGCAATCCCGTAATCAAAGTGAACAACATATTCCCCCACCGTAATGTCATCCCGGCTTTCAATCGGAACGGTATGTTGATACGCACTGCGGTATTTTGCTTTTTTGAGACTTGGTTTTTTGAAAATATGCGTTTCGTGAATCACTTCCAACTCATCCGCTATAGCAAAAGAAAGTGCATTTTCGATAATAGTCAAATTTATTTTATTTGCAGTTACTTCGCTGGTTTCAACAAATTTAATATCGTTTTGGATCAGGATTTCTTTTAACAGTCCGTAGCGTTCCATCCCTGTTGTGGAGAGGATGATTGTTTTTTTGCTCGCAGACAATTCCTGAATCAGATTTCTGATATCATTTTGATAATCCAAAACAGCATAACCGTTCAGATTGATGATAGCTGACAAGGTAATTCCCGGCAGGGAAGAGGCATATTCAGCCAGGTATATCTTCCTGGGCACATTATAAAACAGGCAGGAAAAGGGCAGATAAAACAAAAAAGAATCCATTTTCTGGTTTTTGCTTGCTAAAAATGCTCCCACTTCCACAATCGTTTTTTCGTATGCTTCCTTTATTCGACCTATTTCTTCATAAAGAACTATTTTTTGGGGCAGGTAATCGAGCAGACTGACCTGCTCACTGCTGAAATAAGCTATGTATTTATGACAGTGTTCTATTTGATGGTAATGAAGTAAATCCTCATAATCCTGGTCTGGAATCTTCCCTTTTAAGTTCTCCAGTTGCCCAGCATCATAGACCAATTCGTTGATTGGTAATACAAACACCCGGCCTTTTTTCTCTTTTGTTTTCTGGGTCTGGCTGTCGAAGGATTTGATCGTTTCGATTTCATCATCAAAAAAATCGATACGGATCGGATCGGTTTCACTGACCGGAAAAATATCAATAACCTCACCTCGGACACTGAATTCTCCAACTTGCTGGGTAATGGGAGTCCGTTTGTAACCCGAAGCAATCAGTTTTAAAACCATGTCCTGCCGTTTGATTGTTTGTTTTTCCTCCAGGGTCATCGCATATTGAAGAATGGCTGCTTTGGGAAGAAGCGGTCTTGTTACAGCCAGAGTATGAGTTACAATGATTTTCTTTTTCTGATGGATAATTGCCTGAATGGTATGCTGTCTTTCCAAACGGAATTCATTAGATACAGCCAGCAACTCCGCTGATACTATTTCATCTGTTGCATAAAACAGCACATCCTCCATCCCCACCAGCTGGCATAACACTTCATAG
This sequence comes from Bacilli bacterium, assembly GCA_028691905.1. Taxonomy (GTDB): domain Bacteria; phylum Bacillota_I; class Bacilli_A; order ML615J-28; family CAG-698; genus JAQVOS01. The sequence goes on along the minus strand of JAQUYJ010000043.1, from coordinate 4,375 downwards.
GCCTGTGTAGCTTTATACAGATTACTCGCTATATATACAACAAAATCCTTCGCTTCCACGAAGGTAAGATAAGCCAGTAAATAATTATGATTCGTCGTAGTATTTTTAACCAACAAATCGTAATTTGGCAATTGATACTGTTCTTTAATTGTCTGAACAGCACTGTTTTTCTGAAATAAGTCAAGTATATTCATCTGTTTTCCTTTCAAGCGCCCTAAAAGGACTCATAATTGCTATTATAAGTCCTTCTTTTTTTCATTATATCGATTCATTAAGCTGTCAAATGAGTCGGTAACAAAGCATTCGGTAATCAATGGTGCCTGTTTTATGATTTCATTTATCTGCTTTTTGTCTGCTACTGATGGCTTTCCCAAAACATAATCAATGGTCGGAATTACCGGGCTTTTGGAAATCCCGATTCGGATTCGCTTGAATTCGGATGTTCCCAGCTGTTCTATAATGGACTGCATTCCCTTGTGACCACCGCTTGAACCGCTCGGTTTCATTCGCACAGATCCCACATCCGTATCCAGATCGTCATAGACAACGCATACATCAGCAAGGGGGATTTGATAATAATGGCAGAAATACTGAACTGCCCTACCGCTGTCGTTCATAAAGGTCAGTGGTTTCAGTAACCATACTTTTTCGTTTTGAATGACAAACTGTGCATACTCCAGCCGGTTCTTTTTGTCTAAAACCCATTTTAATTGATTGTGTTTGGCCACTTCATCAACGAACCAAAACCCGACATTATGTCTGGTTGCCCGATAGAGAAGCCCCGGATTCCCCAAACCAATTATCAGTTTCATAATTGATTTTTGTAACACTCAACTACATTTTCCAACAATGTAGCAATTGTCATTGGTCCTACTCCGCCGGGAACGGGTGTAATATAACTGACAATATCCAAACAATTCTGATAATCAACATCACCCATAATTTTTCCGAACACTCTCGTAATTCCCACATCGATGACGATTGCTCCCTGTTTAATCATATCAGCAGTAATAAAATGCCCTCTTCCCACCGCACTTACAACAACATCACTTTGTTTAATAATCTCTTTCAGATTGGTTGTCTTGGAGTGGGCAATCGTAACGGTAGCATTCCTTTGCAGGAGTAACAGTGCCAGTGGTTTGCCGACCAATGCACTTCTGCCTATTACCACAGCATTTTTCCCATTCAAATCGAGTTTGTATTCGTCGATTAAATGCATCACTCCCAGGGGAGTGGCCGGAACAATTCCTTTCATCTGATTAAGCAGTTTCCCTTGGTTGGCAATTGTTAAACCGTCGACATCTTTCCATGGATGAATTTCGTTAATAACCTGTTTTTCGTCCAAATGTGTCGGCAGCGGCAATTGAACCAAGATAGCGTGAACCGTATTGTCTTCGTTCGCCTGGCGGATTCGTCCGATTAATTCTTTTTGCGTAATATTGGCATCAAAACGCCATGTCTGGGTATCAATCCCAACTTCATGACAGGCTTTTTCCTTGGAAGCAACATAGATCTGACTGGCTGGATCGTTGCCGACTAAAATAACCAGTAATTTGATTGGCTGCTGGATCTGTTCTACTTCCTGTTTTACCCAACTGCGGATTTTCTTACTTTTTTCTTTCCCATCTAAAATCATTTTTTTCCCTCACATTAATCCAAATATTTCCCATTGATCATTCATATCGATTTTTAAGGCAAGCGGTTCTTTATTCAATCCGGGCATTGTCATGATATCCCCTGTCAGGCAAATGATGAATTTACTTCCCGTTGCCAGTCTCACTTCTTTAATTCGGATAAAGAAGTCTTTCGGTCGGCCGATTACTTTCGGATTGTCGCTGATTGAATTCTGGGTTTTTGCCATTACGATATAATAATCCTGATATGCTTCTGTATTAATTTGATCCAGATAAGCTTTCGCTTTCTCTTCGTATATAACACCGTTTGCGCCGTATGATTTTTTCACGATCTTTTCTATTTTATCAAATACGGAATCATTCATTTCATACAGCGGTGTAAAGGGCTGATCTTTCAGGGTGGCAAGAACCGCTTTTGCCAATTCTTCTCCCCCGGCTGATCCCTTTGCAAATACTTCACTTAAACTGATGGCAACCCCGTGTTCTTTTGCCCAGTTCATTAATGTATCAATTTCATTTTGAGTATCGGATTCAAATCGGTTGATTGCAACCAAACGGGCAACACCAAAGGTATCCAGTGTTTCAATGTGCTTTTCCAGATTTTCCAATCCTTTTTTTAACGCTTCAACATTTTCTGTTTTCAATTGTTTTAAATCGACACCGCCGTGATATTTCAATGCTCTTATTGTTGCAACTACAACAACCAAGCTGGGATGAAGATCTGCTTCCCGACATTTGATATCCATAAATTTTTCAGCACCCAAATCAACACCGAATCCTGCTTCTGTTACCACATAGTCCGCTATTTTTAAAGCAATTTTTGTCGCATTGATGGAATTGCAGCCATGAGCAATATTGGCAAACGGTCCGCCGTGGACAAACATCATATTGTTTTCCAGCGTCTGAACGATGTTGGGATGCATGGCATCTTTTAATAATACAAGCAACGATCCTGTAATCCCCAAATCTTTAATCGTAATGGGCTGATTGTCATAGGTATAGGCAACCAAAGTGCGGTCCAGACGATTCCGAAGATCTGCCAGATCTTTAGACAGGCAAAGCATCGCCATAATTTCACTGGCAACGCTGATATTGAAACTGTCCATCCGCGGTGTTTCTTTTTTGCTTGATAAACCAACCTGAACCTGCCGTAAACTGCGGTCATTCAAATCCATGCATCTTTTCCACATAATCTGTTCGGGATTAATCCGAAGAGCATTGCCCTGAAAGATATGATTGTCGATGATGGCACTTACTAAATTATTGGCAGTTGTAATAGCATGAATATCTCCTGTAAAGTGAAGATTTAATTCCGCCATCGGATTGACCTGGGCATATCCCCCACCGGCAGCTCCGCCCTTAACGCCAAAAACCGGCCCCAAAGAAGGTTCTCTAAGGGCACCAACACATTTTTTACCGATTCTATTCAACGAATCCACCAACCCAATTGTTGTAGTGGATTTTCCTTCTCCGGCTGGAGTAGGGGTGATTGCTGATACCAAAATTAATTTACCATCCGGTTTGTTCTGCAATCTTTTCAGTATGTTACAGTTTACCTTTGCCATGTACTTGCCATAGCTCTGACATTCTTCTTCCAAAATGTCGTAGCCTTTGATGAGTTCAACCATCGGGTTCATTTTACTTTTCTTGATAATTTCAATATCAGATAACAATTTCATCACTCCTTTTTTTTGATACTTTAATTATACAACAAAAAACAAAATTTTACTATTTATTTTTTCAAATGAATAGGGTATAATAGACACAGTGCTCCCATAGGTCAAAGGTAGACCGCAGCAATGGTAATGCTGAAATCGAAGTTCAATTCTTCGTGGGAGCACCATTTTAAAGCAAAATGGCTTCATTTTGCTTTTTTTATTATAACTCTTGACAACAATAAATTTTAGAGTATAATAAAATTAGCACTCGATACTTTTGAGTGCTAATGGAGGTTTAATATGGAAGCACCTGTTGATTATAGTAAAGATAAAGATATCCTGCAGAAGTTTGGACGGGATATCACTGAAGAAGTAAAAAAAGGCCGCATCAATCCTGTGATTGGGCGCGATGAAGAAATCAGAAAAATCGTCCAGGTTCTGGCTCGGAAAACAAAAAACAATGTTGTTTTAATTGGGGAACCCGGTGTCGGCAAAACTGCCATCGTCGAAGGACTGGCTGCCCGAATTGTAAAAGACGATGTCCCCCTCAACTTAAAAAACAAAACAATCTATGAACTTGATATGGGGTCTTTGGTAGCGGGAGCCAAATACCGCGGTGAATTCGAAGAACGATTGAAAGCTGTTTTAAACAAAATAAAAGAAAGTGAAGGCCAAATCATTTTATTTATTGACGAAATTCATTTGATTGTCGGTGCCGGAAAAGCAGATGGAGCTCTTGATGCCGGAAACATGCTGAAGCCAATGCTTGCCCGTGGTGAAATTGACTGTATCGGTGCCACAACATTAAATGAGTATCGTTTATATATTGAAAAAGACCGCGCACTGGAACGCCGTTTTCAAAAAGTTTTAATTAATGAGCCAACCGTTGAAGATACAATCAGTATATTGCGTGGTTTAAAAGACAAATACGAAGCACATCATGGTGTCCGTATCACCGATGGTGCCATTGTTGCTGCTGCTGTTTTATCCAATCGTTATATTACAGATCGGTTTTTACCCGACAAAGCAATCGACTTGATTGATGAGGCCTGTTCTTCCATCCGTGTTGAAATCGACTCGATG
>JAQUYJ010000042.1 GCA_028691905.1 Bacilli bacterium | reverse complement strand
AACCAACGGAACTTGTTTATCTGAAAACAAAAATTCTTACCATTTCGGAAAGTGGAAAAAATATTGAATTATTAAATTGTCCAGCCACCAGGTATAACGATGATACGAAATTCATCCAAAAAGAAGAAGGTTATCTTACCTATATTTCGGTTCATGATTTATATATCGGACTGGACAATGTATATGTCGCTTATGATCCAACCACTTTTCTTATAAAAGCAATTTTACTGGATGAAGAAATCGGTTTTGAAAACATCAGGGTTGCCATCAGAAAATCGATTTCTGATATTGCAAATACAGCAACATTGTATCATTCCTCGATATCTATTCTTGTTCCGACTGCTACGGCTGTGCAGACATTTGATGGCGAAGAAAAAGTGAATATATCAGCTGGCAGCAGTGTTCAAATAGCAGTACGTGTTGGAAAAATAAGTATCAGTGTCGACAGCAATATTATTTTGGAAACGACAAAAAGAGTTATTTTCCACCCCGAATCCGGTGAAATAACTGTAACAAGTATCACAAGAGGTAGTAATTTCAATCCCAGCTATGCTGGAAATTTAGAAGTGTCGTTGGTCAGTTTAAAATTATTGCTCATTAATGATGTGTCATTGGAAAATTATCTTACAAAAGTAGTGCCATCTGAAATGCCATCCAGTTTTCATTTTGAAGCACTGAAAGCACAGGCAGTGGCAGCAAGAACCTATGCCTATATGGATATACTAAACAAAAGCCAGGATATGTATGGGTACACGGTGGATGACAGTGTAAAAAGTCAGGTGTACAATAATCAGTCAACCAATTCGACCACTACCCAAGCTGTTGTAGCTACAGCAGGAATGATTATGACACATGATGATATTCCTGTTCAGGCATATTACTATTCTACTTCATCAGGATTGACAGCCAGTGCTCATGAAGTATGGATAACAACGGGAATAATTGAACCTATTTTATACCTTATTGGTCAGAATTTAGCTAAAGATACATCCGGTAATCCAGTGCCATTTGATCCGACTGATGAGGCCAGTATGCTTACCTTCTTTAAAACAATTCGCATGGACACACCGGATACATCTGCTTCTCTGCACCGCTGGAAACTGACAATGAATGCATCCCAACTTGCAAACACATTAAATGTCAATTTGCCCATCAGTTATACATCTACTCCCGAATCCATTCTGACATTGGAAGGAGAAAATTGGGTTTCCAAAGCCATTCCAAGTGATATTGGTACGGTTCAAGATGTCGCTGTCAACTTAAGAGGAACCAGTGGGGTTGTGATTGAATTGGTGATTACCACTTCAAGCGGTACCTATAAAATTATCAATCAATACAATATCCGTTTCACTATTCGCCCCCGGGACGCCGGTTCAACCGTAACAAAATACACTGCCCGAAACAGCAGTACCGATTATACAGGATCTTCCACAAATGATTCTGTGTTGAATTCCGGTTTCTTTGCCATCGAAAAAGAAGGGGACAATTATACTTTCTATGGGGGAGGAAATGGGCACGGTGTAGGAATGAGCCAATACGGAGCAAATGGTTTGGGAAATGCCGGTAAAACCTATCAGGAAATACTTACCACTTATTACAGCGATATTGATTTGACGGACATTACTTTTCACTATGTTGCTTTAGCAGAAGTAAAAACACTGTTCGATTTGATTTTCGCTACACAGGATTAAACACCCTTCTACAGGGTGTTTTCTTTTATAAAAAAATGAAATATGTTGACAATTAATTTAATAGAAGTTACAATAAAGGAGAAGAGGCCTTCTTGAGGTGAGAAAAATGAAATCTTTTTATATTAAACAAAAAGTATTTTCTTTAAAGGATCGCTATACTATCTATGACGAGAACCAAAATTCTTTGTACTATTGTGAGGGAAAAATGTTTTCCATTTCTGGTATCAAAAAACTGTATCGCCATGACGGAAAGTTTCTCTTTACGATGAAAAGAAAAATATTTTCTTTGCTACCAACCTACTATTTAGTCAACCAACAGGAACAAATCATTGCAACGATTCATAAAAAATGGACCTTTCTTACAGCAAAGTTGGCTATTGAATCTGACTATGGCGATTTTCATATTCACGGCGATTGGGCAAGCCATCATTTTGATATTTTCCAACAGGATGAAAGAATTGCCCAGTTCAGTAAAAAATGGATTTCCTGGGGCGATACTTACGAAATAACAATTGAAAAAGAAGAATTGCTTGAATTTTTACTTGCTCTTGTCATCTTGATTGATGATTGCATCCACAATAGTCACGATCAGAATAACTAGTGAGGTAAAAACAATGAATAAATGTTTTGAAGCAAATATACGGTTTTATCTGGGAGAAGCTTTGCTGGAAACAAAATTTGACGAAGCAGATGCTGCTCATATCATTTTAAAAGAAGCAATAGCCAATCCGAGTGCAGAAAACCGAAAGCGGGTAGATGAACTGGCCAAACTGCTGGATCATCCTGCCTATTCACTGTATCACCGTCTTCCCTTTTTGGTGGGGTTGGATATCTATTTTGGGAAAGGGCAAAATTATCCGAATTACTTTGAAAAATTACAGACTATGCAGGAAAACACAATCGATTATTTATTGTTATGTTATGGCTATATTGATTTTTTAGGAAAAGTAACGAGTGATGGCAGTAAGGAAGTACAAAAACTGTTTGATAAAACGATTAACAAATTGATGGAATCCAAACCGCTTGAAGATACGTTATTCCTCATTATTGCAATTGCCTTATTAAAGGGAATACTTCCCCATCGTTACATAGAATGGATAGAAAACTATACAAGTGATGAGATTCTGGTTCAGCAGTATCGTGACTTTTTGGAAATAGAAGGATTTATTTGGTAAACCGAATTGGATGAAATTCGGTTTTTCTATTGATTTTGATGCGATTCTTCTTTATAAAACACAAAATTAGTGATATAATAGAAAAGAAGGGTGATAGTTATGTCAAGAGATGAAATGAAAATGCGACTGGCAGAAGATAACAGCAATTTACTTGATGTTTTTAGTGAACATCCTTATTTGGAAATCGGCACGATAGGATATCATGCCTATCAGAAACTGTTTGCTATGAAAACAGTTAAAATAGAGGAAATTATCGATTTTCCCATTCAAAATCGGGGGATTGGAGCAAGTAACTTATCTTCTTCCCTTTTGCGGAATGAATTACCGTATATCTTCTTTGATAAATTGATGCGCTATGGCTCATATTATCAGTTGTTTCTCACTTACGGTTTAATCGCCTATGAAATAGATCAAAAAGAATGTTTTGCACCACTGATTCTTTTACCGATTCAACTCTTTTATGAAAACGAATTATTCTATATCAGTTTATTTTCCAACCCTGTTGAAAACAGTGTATTTTTAAATGAACTGAAAAGGCAAAAAATAGAATATCCAAGCGTTGACCGCATCGATAATTTATTTGATATCGATCGGTATGCAGCCAATTTTTCAAAAATGACCAATCTATCCATGCGTTTGGAAAATTATATTACCATCGCAAAAATCCAACACACCCCGATTGTTATCAATCATGACCGCTTTTCATTGGCTTTGGAAAAACAGACAAACCGTGAAAAAAATTATTTTTTATCAAAAGACAGAGAATTAGTACAAATATTACCTGCAAGCAGTCAGCAGCAGGTTGCTTTGGAACGGGCCAAACGGGGAAACAGCTTTGGCATTGTAGGTCATTTGGGAACAGGCAAAACAGCAACTCTAATCAATATTGCCAGTCAGGCAATTGCGGAAAATAAAAAAGTACTGTATTTATCTCCGATTAAAGACCATCTGCGGGATATGGAACGACTATGGAACAATATGGGATTGGGAGGACTGGTAAGCAATCTGTCTGAAACCTCCAATACGATTTTAATGAAGAAAAAGTATCAGTTCCGATTGGAAAAAAGTGAATTAAACATTGAAATTATCAAAAAACAATTGTATTACTATTACCGAGCAATTGAGAAATATGAAGCCGAAATGGCCGGAAGAATTCACAATTTTCGTTTTATAGAAGTTGCAAAACAGGTAATCATCCAAAAAAAACCCAGCAGCGATCTTCCGCTCGATTCTTTACAATCCATTTATAAGAAAGAATATGATGAAATCATGGCTAGCTTATGTGAAATTGAAAAAGATTTGACTTTGCTTCCCAGGATGAAAGAATCAAAATTTGTCAATATTCCCATCATCAATACAATTCAATATCCCAATCAAATATTATCTTTGCTTTACCAGCTTCAACAGGCCTTTTTATCATTGCAGCAGTTTAAAAAACAGCTGGAAGAAGAACATGGCTTTAAAGAGGTTATCAATTTTGCCCGTTTTAAAAATGTCATCAATGCAATATCCAGTCTCGATGAAAAAACAGTTCCTGCAGCCTGGAAGAAAAATAATTATCTGGTTTTTGAAGAAGCAAAAGCCAAATTCGATGATTTGAAGAAACAGATCTATTTTATGCAGGAGCAGGAATTATATTTGGAATGGCAGTATCAGAATTTTGATTCGATTTCGATTGACGATATGATTGAATCCCTGTTGGATAACCATTTTACAGCGGATGATTTTGATGCAATTAACAATATGCTCAATGCACATCACGATTTGCTGGCAAGTATTCGGGTAGGGAATCACAATTCCCGTGTTTTCCAACAAACTCTTGTCAAGTTAAAAACGATAATGGATTGGGATTTCAACGAAAAAGATGACGAAACCCTGCAGGATATTCTGCGTCTGAATGATTTGATGAAGAATAATTTTCTTCATAATAAATGGTTCCATTTAGAAAACCAGAAAGAAATCAGAAGCCAGATTCTTACATTACGCGATCGTATCAAACGGTTCAATCAGCTGGAAAACCGTTATTTTCAATATTTTTCTGCGAAAGAAGAAATTGATCAGAATATCATTCAATTGGTTAAATATCAGGATAAGAAAATTATCCCGGCCAAGTTTAAAAAAATAGATTTGGAAGAATTAAGTCAGGATGTACGGGAATATAAAAAACAGCTGACATCGATTTTAAAATGGAAAAATGCCTATTATGAATTGACAGGAACCAATTATCAATTGAATGAAAATATCATTCATGATTTTGATCAATGTGTTGCATATCTGTCCTCTATTCACCAGGAAGAAAATCTGCATCAGATTACCCGGTTTTTATCGACTGTGAAATTTGAAACGATTCCTGATTTCCTGCATGAATTCAATACATTTTCGTTTTCCTATAAAATCACAAATGATATATATGAAAAAATGAAGCGTTATTTTCCTAAATCCCATATTCGCTTTCATTATTTGAAAATCCGATATTTGGAAAAATTGGAAGGTTATTTGAATCGGATTTATGATATTAATCTGGCGATGATGAGGATTGTAAAGAACAGTGATCCGATTGTACCGTTTAACCGTTATATAGATTTAAAGCAGCAATTGGATAAATTGGATGAAATCAAGAAAGAAATCCGAACAAATGACCGTTATCCTGTTATCTATGGGCATTTGTTTCAGGGGACCGCAACCCAAATCACCGATATTCAACGGTTAATAAAAAATTATGATGCCTATATTGATTGTTTTAATGGAGCAATAGAAGTAAAAGCTTCTTTACAGCACTATGAACAAATTATGCCGATTATACAGGCAGCCAATGAAGTATCCAAAGTTCTTGCTGAAGCTTTTAAAGTATACAGTAAATATTTTAAAGATGGTGTTGGCAGTTATTATGAAGATTTTTCCAGTGTCATTAACCGTCTGGAAACATTGGTTCAGGCAAAAGAGGAATTGGCTGTTTATTTGAATCTGACCAAAAATATTCAAATACTGTATCATCATAAACTATATATTTTAAGCAATTACATAATAAATGGTGAAGTGGCAGATCCTATTTGCCTGTTTAACCATACCTATTTTCATTATTTATACGATGAATTCATCCGGATTCATCCCGAGGTGGAAGATACGAAAGCAATCGAAACCACATTGTTGGAAGTGATGAAACTGGAAGAGCAGATGCGCCGGTATTATGTGGAATTACTGCGACAGAATTACTCTGTTCATAATTCTTATATCCAATTATCCCGGTTTTCTTATCAGGATTTTGTAGAAAAAGCTCAAAAGCCATTTTATCTAAGTACTCCCCGCATATTGAATTATCATTTGGATGAACAGTACTTTGATCTCATCTTAATTGATGATGCCCATCTTCTTTATGCAGATGAGTATACAAAAGCCATTATGGCTAAGCAAGTCATTTTTGCCGGTGAAGATGAAATTCACTTTTCTACCACGTATAGTTTGATTTCAAAAATGCGCAGTAATGCTGTCATGAAACTGACCAAGAGGTGGATTGTTACACCGGAAAGTCTCTCCAATAACATAGACTTACCGATGTGTCCTATTTACAGTCAAATGAAAGACAACCAAGGGATGGAAATTGTTGATAAAAACGAAATAGATCTCATTATGGAATTATTGCAGGAAAAAGCAAATGCAGTTATTAATTTTTTTGTTCCCTCCTTATTGAGAAGAAGAAGCATTTTAGAAAAGATTTCGGAAAAATTAATCCATAAGAAAATGAATATGAGTCTTGTGGAACAGGTTCTGTTTAATCAGATCCATTTCTGCGATTTAATATATGGTGATCATATGGATGCGGATTATAACATTATCCAATTATCCGATTACCATAGCAAACAGGATTATATCAGCAGTAATGCAATCGCTCATCTTGCATTATGCCGCTGCAAATTATATGTCATTGATCATGAGCAGCGTTTTAATCAAAACACAACTGTTACCCTGTATCAATCGCTTAAAGATATGATGAAAACGAGAATTGTCAATCTGGAAAACAAAGAATTATTTGTTGTGCTGAAAAATCATTTCCAACAATTGGCAGTATCAATCCATCCGACTCATTACGACCTTAGTTTGGTTGTGACGAAAAATGAGTTTCTTTCCGGACTGATTATTTATGCTAATCCGGATGAACCAAGCTTACCCCTCCAATACTTATATCAGGAAGGATTCCAATTTTTAAACAAATCGGGATTTCCGGTTCATTTTATTTTTATTACTGATTTGATCAAACATTATGATCAAATCATACAGTTAGTCAGTGAGGTTTATGATCGTGTTGAAAAGACGTGGTGATAAAAAAAAGATGAAAGATTTTGTCAGCTCGATTAAAAAAAATCCACGGGGATATTATTTTATACATAATCGAATAAAAAAATTGAAAGAAGAAAATGTTGATATTAATACTCAAACCTATATGGATCGGACATTACTTCATCTGGCAGTCAAATTAAAGGACTGTCGGATGTTGAAGTTATTTTTAAAAGCTGGTGTAAACAGTAATTTGGCTAATGAACAAGGGAACACTCCCCTCCATGAAGCCGTTATGATGGGAAGACTTGATATGGTTAAAGCTTTGGTAGGAAGTGGATGCGACATTAATATGGGAGCAGAGTTGGAACAGACACCTCTTCATCTGGCGGTAATCTGCGGGAATATAGAGATGGTTAAGTACTTAGTGGAAATGGGAGCAGATGTGAAACGGCTGGATGAAGTAAACAGTATGGCGATTGATTATGCTATCGATGAAAAAGATATCCGTATTATCCGCTATTTGTCTTCC
>JAQUYJ010000041.1 GCA_028691905.1 Bacilli bacterium | reverse complement strand
AAAAGCAGGCAAAAGCAGGCGATATCATTACGATTCGGATCCATCAATTGGTAAAAGTATCCAGTCCCGTTCGAAAAATCACGGATGCCATGCTGGAAGAACATATCCGCACAGTAAAAAGAAAACAAATTGCGATTGAAGGAACACTGTCCATTCAACATAATCGTTATTTCTTGGAAATCACTGACGGAACAAACACTGTCCATGTCCTGTCTTTCCATCAGGCTGAGCCGGCAAGAACAGCTGATTTGGCTGTCCGTGTTCAATCGCAATTGGAAAAAACAAAAGATACAAATTACTACTTTACGAAATTGGATATAGCAATTGAAGGGTATTTTCTGCCGGTTAAAGATATCAATGAACTACGAAGACAGGCAATTCAGTTATTGGATGAGAAAAGAACACTGCGCCCCCACCTGAAAAAAGAAAGTTTTTCGTATCCTGTTCCCAAATGGGAAAATCAAAGTTTAATCATGGTAAAGGTCCGTACGATGCCGCAATTGCAGCAGGCACTGGCTCTGGAAGTACCCACTGTAATTGTAGAAGAAGAGCAGTACCTTTCTTATCAAAATAATAAAACGCAAATCATTTTATCCAGCCCAAGAATACAGACAGCATTAAAAGAAACTACGATGATTCAACATGTTGGAACAAGGACAGATAAAGCGATTATCAGCGGTATTTATATGAATATTACCAATGCCTATGGGATTTCTTTTTTACATGAGCAGGGAATTAAGTTAGTAGGTCTATCCCTGGAATTAAGTAAAGAGGAAATAAAACAGGTAATCAATCAATATCAGATGTTGTTTCATCAACTGCCCAATCTCTACACGATGGTATATGGGTATTACGATATGATGATTTTGAAACATTGTCCGATTAATAAAGCACTGGGCTATCAAAACCTGCACTGCAGGGCATGTTATGAAAAACAGTATTATTTAAAAGATCGAATCGGATATCGGTTTCCTTTAATAGACGATGGAAACTGTCATCTGCGTGTGTTAAACAGTAAAAGAGTACACCTGTTATCTTGTCTTTCCACGCTGAAAGAAATAGGGATAAAAAATATTTTGTTGGATTTCACCATCGAGCAGGATATCAAAGAAATCATTGTCGCCTATCAGCAAAACTGGAACCAAGAACCATATGAGTTGGAATTGGATGAAGTTACAATAGGACACTTTAAGGAAGGAGTAATGTAAATGGCTAGTAAAAAATGGTATCGTTTAGATAACGCAGCAAAAGTATTTCCTTCTGTATCCAATCGTAAACGCAGTAATGTTTTTCGTTTGGCTTTTGAAATGAAAGAACTGGTTGATCCCCTGTTGCTGCAAAAAGCAGTGGATATCACAATCAACCGTTTTCCGATGCTGGATGTACGTTTGCGAAAAGGTTTTTTTTGGTATTATTTTGAAAACAATGAAGCAGATCCGATTCTGAGTAAAGAAACCCCCCATTTATGTCAGGCTTTTGAAGATTACCGCGAAACAAACGGCTTTTTATTTCGCTTATCCTATTTTGAAAAAAGAATTGCACTGGAAGTATTTCATTCGTTATCGGATGGAGCAGGTGGATTGGAATTATTAAAATCGATTGTATTTACCTATTTGCAGCTGCGGGATGTCCATTTTTCTTCATCAAAAGGCGTGCTGACAGAAAACGATGAAATTATTATGGAAGAAGCACAGGACAGTTTCTATACCCATTCCAATTTACACTTGAAAAAAGGTCCTAAAGATGACCGCGCTTTGAAATTCAAAACACCTTTGTACGATGATGATTGGGTAGGAATTATTATTGGTACTGCGAAAGTTGATCAGATAAAGAAACTCGCTGAAAAATACAGTTGTACGATTACTGAACTATTGGGTGCAATTGTACTCTATTCTGCTTCAAAAAATATACATTTATTTGAAACAAAAAAACGGGATTTCAAATTGCTTATTCCCGTCAACTTAAGAAGATTCTTTTCTTCCAAAAGTTTACGTAATTTTTCTTTGTTTGTTCTGACCTCAATGAAACTGGATGATAAAAAGACTTTTGAGGATATTGTCAGTATCGTTAAAAGCGATTTAAAAGAAGAATTGCAGAAAGAGAAATTGCAGGCCCGATTTACAGCAACGGTTAAAATCGAACAGAACATGCTGATGCGGTTGGCACCGAGGTTTATTAAAGAATTGGCTTTAAAAATCGGATATCACTGGATGGGGGATATTATTAATACGTTTTCCCTTTCCAATTTGGGAGGAGTTACTCTCCCCGATGAAATGCAGGAGTATGTCGAGAAAATTGTTTTCTGCAACGGGGCATCTGTTTCGTTTCCTCTAAACCTGGGTGTTATCAGTTATCAGAATACCATTACCATTGCTTTTACATCCAACATGATTGCGAAATCAATCCAACGGGATTTCTTCCGCTTTCTTACCAAAGAAGGGGTGGAAGTAATGATAGAACACAATGATTTGGAGGTGTAATATGAAAAAATGTCCAACCTGCCAAGTTGATGTTAATTCATCACGGACGACTTGTCCTTTATGTGGAGAAAAATTGGAAGGACAGGGCGGTCAAGCTACGCATCCCCCCTATCAATTTGAAAAACAAAAAATCAATTTAGCTCTCCGTATTTTACTTTTCTTATCCATTATTGCCATTTCATCAACCGTTTTAATCAATTTTTTAACTTTCCATGGCGATTTCTGGTCTTTCTATGTTGTTTTAGGAATTCTCTATATGTGGATTTTGCTTCGGTCTACAATCATGTCCAATCGAAATATAGCCATGCGTTTATTGATTCAAATGATTTCAATTAGTTTACTTTGCATTGGAATTGAAGAAGTATCCCGTTCTTCGGGGTGGGCACTGGAATATATTGTTCCTTTTACGTGTATCGCCTCAACAGTTGCCATTGTTATCGTCATTCTTTCCAAGAAAATGCGGTACAATGATTATTTATTATATTTATTGACAGCAATTCTAATCAGTTTTGTTCCATTGATCTTATACTGGACAGAAGTAGTGCAAATATTATGGCCCAGTATTGCTGCAGCTGGAGTTGCTTTTATTACAGTGGTTGGAATGCTTTTGTTTTCTGACCGGGCAACGAAGGATGAATTGAAAAAAAGGTTTCACATATAAAATACTTCCCATTTCACTGATTGAAATGGGTTTTCTTTTTGCGGATAATTTGTTATAATAGATGAGGAGATTTTATATGAGAACAATTCAGGCAAAATCAATATTGGGTAATCACAATAATATGAATATCTATCGGGGCTGTACCCATGGCTGTATTTACTGCGATTCCAGAAGTCTTTGTTATGGCATTGATGATTTCACAAACATTATCGTGAAAGCAAATGCAATTGAACTATTGCGTACAGAATTACAAAAGAAAAGACAGAAAGCGATGATTTGCACGGGGTCGATGTCCGATCCCTATAATCCGCTTGAAGCACAACTGGAAATGACTAAAAAAAGCCTGGAAGTGATAAAAGAATATGGATTTGGAGCGCTTGTTTTAACGAAAAGTGATTTGGTACTTCGCGATTTACAATTGTTTAAAGCCATTAACCAAAATTACAAAGCGATACTGCAGATGACAATTACGACTTTTGACGATGAACTGTGTAAAAAAATAGAACCCCAAACTGCTCTTACTTCAAGGCGGTTTCAGGTTTTGGAAGAGTTTGTGAAAAACGGGATTGAAGTAGGAGTATGGTTAAGTCCAATCCTGCCATTTGTGAATGATACAAAAGAAAATATTCATGCAATAGTTGATAAATGTCATCAGATTGGAGTCACACATATTGTTATGTTTAATATGGGCTTAACCTTGCGGGATGGAAACCGTGCTTACTTTTATCAGCAGTTGGATCGCCTTTTCCCCGGTTTAAAACAGCAATACATTCAGCTCTATCATCAGAATTATGAGTGTCTATCCATCCATGAACAAGAACTTAATCAACTTTTTTTCAGAAGATGTGAGGAATTGGGAATCCTAACAGACATCAGTCAAATTTTTAAAACTAAAAATAATTACAAAAAACAACTTTTTTTTCAGGATTCACTGTTCGATAAAAAGTGAAAAAAAGTCGTGCAAAAAAGAGCGTTTTATAGTATAATAAATACATGTGAAATCGTTTACTATAAGGGAGGAATAAAATGAAGGAATATCATGCGAAAGCGATTCGAAACGTTGCCATCTTGGGACACCTGGGGAGTGGTAAAACTTCACTTGCAGAAGCTTTACTCTATATTGGTGGTGCTATTGACAAAAAAGGAGAAGTAGAAAGAAAAAATACGGTTAGTGACTATTCAGTTGAAGAACAAACTAAACAGACATCTCTGTCTGCAAGTTTGATTCCAGTTGAATATAAAGATCATAAAATCAATTTTCTAGATACACCGGGCTCGGAAGAATTTATTGGCGAACTGGAAAATGTACTTTCTGTCGTCAAAGGTGCTGTTTTGGTGATTGATGCTTCCAAGGGCGTTGAAGTAGGAACAGAACGTAGTTGGGATGAACTACGAAAAAGAAATATCCCAACCATTATCTTAATCAATAAAATGGATAAGGAAAATGTTAAATTTGATGAAGTTTTAAATTCCATTAAAGAAAAACTTGGAAAACATGCCGTGCCTTTTTGCTGGCCATTAGGAAAAAGTGAAAGTTTTGATGGATTTGCCAATGTAGTTGAAAAGAAAGCTATTCTTTACAATGATGGTAAACTGGTTGAAGGTGATATTTATCCGGATAAAATGGCTAAAATCGATGAGTTATATGCTGAAATCAGTGAAGCAGTAGCTGAAACAAGTGAAGAATTATTGGAAAAATATTTTTCAGAAGGCGAATTAAGCAAAGAAGAAATTAAAGAAGGATTGCGAATTGGTACGCTTACAGGTGATGTATTCCCTGTTTTAGTATCTGCCGCTTTGAAAAATGTCGGTATTGAAACCCTGTTAAATATGGTTGTTGATTATATGCCTTCTCCAATGGATTTAAAACCAATGGTAGGAAAAGATTTAAAAGGCAATCCGGTTGAACGTCATTCCAATGATGAGGAACCATTTTCTGCACAAATTTTTAAAACAATTATCGATCCATTTGTGGGAACAATCAGTTTTATGAAAATTTATTCCGGTGTGGTCCGTACCGGTCAGGATGTATATTTGGCCAATAAAGAAACGACCCTTCGCATGACACAGTTATTCTCTTTGATGGGTAAAACCCAAATTCAATTGGATGCTGCTTATGCAGGAGATATCATCGCTGTTGCTAAATTACAGGATTTATATAATTCCTGTACGATATGCGATAAGAAAGAACCAATTATTTTTGATGCAGTTGAACATCCTACCCCAACTATCTATGTAGCTGTTCAGCCAAAGAATAAACAGGACGAAGAAAAAATATCTTCCGCATTACAGAAATTGAATAATGAAGATGATACATTTGAAATAAAAAGAAATCCGGAAACTTCACAATTGTTAATTGGTGGGCAGGGAATGACTCATATTTCTTATGTATTGGAAAGAATGAAAAACACATTTAAAGTAGATGTTGATATTGAAGATCCCAAAATTGTGTACCGTGAAACAATTAAAGGTAAAGGGGAAGCACAGGGACGTCATAAAAAACAATCCGGTGGTGCCGGACAATTTGGTGATGTCTGGATTCGTTTCGAACCTTGCAAAGAAGATTTTATATTCGCAGAAGAAGTGTTTGGTGGTTCGGTACCACGAAATTACTTCCCGGCAGTTGAAAAAGGTCTAATAAAGATATTGGAACATGGTCCTCTAGCCGGATTCCCCGTAATTGGTGTAAAAGCAACCCTATATGACGGCAGTTATCATCCCGTTGATTCCAATGAAATTTCTTTCGTCTTGGCAGCTGGTTTAGCTTTTAAAGCAGCAGTTGAAAAGATTAAGCCGACCATACTGGAACCAATTATGCAGGTGAATATTGTCGTGAAATCCGAATATTTAGGGGCAGTAATGGGTGATATGAATAAACGTCGTGGCCGTATTATGGGAACCAATGAATTGCCCGGTGGCAAAACGGAAGTGATTGCGGAAGTACCGGAAAGTGAAATCATTAAATATACAACAGAATTAAAAGCAATGACCCAAGCCAGCGGAAGATTCTCCAGAACATTCAGCCGTTATGAAGAAGTACCTGACATGTTAATTAAGAAAATTGTAGAAGAATACAAAAAACAATAATCACAAAGCCAAAACGTTGTTTTGGCTTTTTCAATTGCTTTCCTGTTTTTTTATGATATAATGAGGATATGGAAATAAAATATATTGTTGATCAAAATCATATAACTGTTCGGGACTATTTGGAAAAAAAAGGATTCTCAAGGAATTTTCGAAAGCAGGTACGAATACATGATATTGTTTACTGTAATGGGATACCGGTGAAAAACCATTTTATTCTTCATAAGAATGATGAATTGATAATTAAGCAGAAAGAAGAAATGAATCCTCTCATCGCTTTAAATGCGCAGCCATTCACCATTTTATTTGAAGATGAATATTTCTTAATCATAGAAAAACCAAGTGGAATCAGTTCTCAACCTTCCAAAAAACATCCTGATGATAATTTGATCAGTATGATTAAGCACTATTATCAAGATCAGGCAATTTCTACCAACATCCACATTGTCAATCGCCTGGATTATGCAACAAGTGGAATTGTAATAGTAGCAAAAAGCGGTTTTGTCCACCATCAAATGAACAAGACTTTTATTTTGAAGAAGTATTTATGCGTGATTGAAGGGGAACTGACTGCAAAGGAGGGAACCATATCCCTGCCAATTAAGCGAATGAATCCCATTAATATAAAGAGAATGGTTTCTGATGATGGCCAGACAGCCATTACTCATTATCGTGTAATAGAAGAAATAAATGGTTTGTCTTTGCTTGAAGTTTGGCTTGATACAGGAAGAACCCATCAAATCCGTGTCCATTTCTCCTATTTGAATCACCCGCTTAAGGGCGATGCACTGTATGGAAAGGCAGAAGACCAATTATATCTGCATTGCTGTTTCATTTCTTTTGTTCATCCTTACACAAATCAACCAATTACTCTTGAAAACAGGCCAACCTGGGAGGGAACTTACTTCATATGCCCGACATCGTAATGCACCATTTTTTTGGTAAATCAGTCCTGGATCAATTACCAGATACCTGCAAAGAAAAAATAACGAATATTGAATTATTTGATTTTGCTACATTGGGACCGGATATCTTTTTCTTTTTGGATTTTTTCATCAGTAAAAAGGGAAAAAAAAATTATCAGTTTGGATTAAAAATGCACGAAGAAAAAACACAGTATTTTTTGAAGAAAATGGTTGAGTTAAGCAAACAGTATCCGGATCTGTTTTCTTATTTAGCTGGTTTTATTACCCACTATTATCTGGACTCCATTGCTCACCCTTTTATTCTGTATCATACAGGAGAATACCAAAAAAGTGATTATACAACCCATATCTATAGGGGACTGCATAACCGTTTGGAAAAGGGAATGGATATTTACGTTATTGAAAACCACTATGATGCGAAACCATACCGATTTTCTATCAGTAAAGAAATATTAAAATTAAAGAAGATTCCCAAAATTCTTCAAACACCTGTTGATGCATTATTTTTTGAAGTATATCAAATGAAAAATGCCTATCAAAAACTCAATCGGGCCATCCGTCATGAACGCTTTTTTTATCGATTAACCTTTGACCCCTATGGATGGAAAAACCGTTT
>JAQUYJ010000040.1 GCA_028691905.1 Bacilli bacterium | reverse complement strand
TGAACATCCCCGTTGAATCAATGAAATGGTACACAGATTTAAGAAAATACGGAGGTACTGTTCATGCCGGATTCGGTCTCGGGTTCGAACGGTTGGTGATGTATGTCACTGGCGTAGAAAACATACGTGATGTGATTCCATTCCCACGTACTCCTAAAAACTGTGAATTCTAATAGAAAAAGTCATAAACGTTTCGGTTTATGACTTTTATTTTATTCTGCAATTTCCTTTGCTCTTTTTAATACTGTTTTCGTAATTAAAGGACCGGCCAATTCATAGATAAGCGTTGCTGTAAGCACAACAGCTCTTATTTCCTGTGCATAGTGGGGGACAACACTGCTGGCAACTACCGTCAGTCCAATCGCAACACCGGCCTGCGGTACCAATGCCCAACCCAAATACTTACGGACAGCATGACTGCTTTTCGCTACCACTGCTCCCAAGTAAGCACCTCCTACTTTTCCAACAACACGCATTATTACATATACCGTTCCGATAATACCAACCGTTGTCAAAACTGTCAGATTCAAATCAATACCGCTTATCACAAAGAACAGAATAAAAATCGGAGGAACATAACGATCGACCAAATACATAATAGTGTTCATTTCTTCGCCACTTGTCGTATTGGTAAACACTGCTCCAATCATCATACAGGCAAGCAAAGTTGAAAAATCAAAATCAGGAAACCAACTCTTGGTTATGTCTGCCATTGCAACTACTATGAACAAAAGGGCGACAATTACACTGATACGGTTGCTTCTCCCTGTGAACCATTTCAGTAACAGAGATAATACAATCCCAAACAAAAAACCAATCGCCAGGCTCGATATAATTTCAACAAAAGGCTTAGCTATCATCCATCCCAAGCTTCCGCTCTGTGAGCCAATCGCCTGGGCAATTGCAACAAAAATTCCAAAAAAGATAATTGCAGTTGCATCATCAATTGCAACAACACTCATTAAATTTTCAGTGACTTCCCCTTTGGCACGGTATTGCTTAATAACCATTAAGGTCGCTGCCGGTGCCGTAGCTGCAGCAATGGATGATAAAACCAATGCAAACTTAATTTCCACTTTCATTAATATTAAAACGATAAAAACAGCCAAAATAGCAAATAAAGATTCAAATGCTGCAATGATGATTGGTTTTGCTCCTACCCGTTTGAAATAACTTAACTTAAATTCCGTTCCGATTGTAAAAGCAATAAATCCCAATGCAATTTTTGGAATAATTCCAAGTTCTTCAATAATACTTTCCGGAAACAATTTCCAACCCCATAACGAAAAAATGGGACCTATTAATAGGCCACCTACCAAATATCCGGTAACATTTGGAAGTCGAAGCGCTTTGGTAATTTTACTAAATAATAATCCTGTCAGGATAATAATTCCCATGTAAAAAAGAATCATATTAATGTTTATATCCTCGGACCGATTCAATAGGAAGGGTAAATAATATTCCTGTGTCTGGTTCATCAATATTTCCCACTACCTGATCGATAACTTTCTCAATAATTGCTATCTGTTCAGTTTTGACTACCATAAAAAGCGTTCTGTTTTCTTTGCGGTCAGCATCCAACAAATGGCGGAAAGAACCAAATATTCCCAATTCATGACGGCTCATTAGTTCTCTGACCATTCCTGTTGTCCGAAAAATTGTTGCACCACTGATTTGATTATTCGCCAGTTCTTCCAACAGTGCATCCAGTTTTTCTATTTTATTTAAGACAAAAACCAATAGTTTCATTACAACACCTCTTTTTATCTATTATACTCCGTTTTTTGAAATCTTCAAGTAAAAAAGACAAAACGTTTCAGTAACGTTTTGTCTTCTTTTTTTAGTGTTCCCAGGGAATGTAATAATCTGTCAGTCCCCATTTATCATCGTTGATTGCAGTTTCCAGCAAGCTGATATAGACATTGAATCTTCTTGTTCTGTTTTTTGTTCCTGTTTCTATGTAATAATACAAACTGTCTAAATCAGTAAAGCTGTACGGCTCTTCATTTAAGCTTGGAAGAGGATCGCCATTAAAGGTAATGTAATAGTCATAGATAACAGCTCCTGCACTGTTTTTCGGTAAAAACAATTCGAAAGAATAGAATCCACTGATATTACGTCCAAAGACAAACCTTCTTGATTCCCCGTACGGGTGATAGAATAAGTAAGTATCATTGTTAATGTCCAGAATCTGTGTAAATGTTAAAAATTCACTGACAGTAGTAGCTCTGGTTGATCCAATCGCTACTTCAGTTACAAAATTTTTCACATTAAACACAATTGTTTGGTTTTTAAGTGGTGATGTTGCATCATAAACCGGAACAATTTGAAGTGGATTAAATACATAATATACATCAAACAAAAGCGAAACATTGTATTTTATATCAATAACGGTTATGTGATAATACACATCCATCTTATTGGCTTCTGTTCGGTCTTCTGATAATACACGATATGTAATAATAACGCTGTTGTCCACTTCCGGATCTTCTGATTCAATTGGTTCTTCCCCAGTTTCCGGATATACTGTAAAGTCCGTAGCTAATGAAGCTGCGATATCTTCTTCGGTGGAGTTGATGTTTACAGGTGCAGTCCAGTACCATTCGCTGGTATCCCGATTATATGCCTTTCGCTGAATGGAAGCCCCATACGGTAAAAACGACATGAAATATGGAAAATATTCATTAAGAGGTGTATTGTCTACTTTACCGTCAATACGGAAATTTTCAATATGATCGATATCTGCTTCATCATAATCAATTCCAGCAAAATACACAATTGGTGTATATTCTCCTTCAATCGGAGTTCCGTCCTCATCAGATACAGCTATTTTTGGATAGGATGTTTCACTGGCCGTTTCGGAAAAACGAATATCAAACAGATATGCATTAATACCAAGATTTTTTGTGATTACAAGCGGATTGCTCAGGGTAATGATTTCTCCATCCCGATTATAAAATATCGTAAATGTATATAAACCCGGCAGTGTCGTATAATCCATATTGATGTTTAAGAGTACGTCCGCACTGCCACTGATTCCTATAATGTCTTCACTGGTATAAGGTGTACCGGTCAATGTTTGTCCCGATACGGAATAGGAAAAGTATTGGTTCGGATTCTGTGTTTCCAACTGATAAATAGAGGTGGCAATCTCCGAATTCACTCCCAGATCCAATGAAAATATGGAATTTACTGCTTCTCTGGTTGCGAAAACATTGTCGATACTTACTCTGTTCCCGTTTCGGTAAACAATTTCAATATCAAGTAACCGTTCTTTTATAAAATGAATATACGGTTGGGTTGTTTGATTTTCTGCTTCAACCACATATGTTATTTTAAAAATCCGATATCCATTGTCGTGTGTCATTTCGTTGAATGTAGCTGAAAGCAATTCAGAAAACGGCGATAACGTAATATGATTGAAGTTGGCGATATGATAAAGCGTATTGTGAAGATAAGGTTCGGTAATTTCCGGATCGGTACTTGAAGTTACTGTTAAAGCTGTTTCATTTGCCAAGGTACTCAGTCCCAAATCATAGCCAAAATCAATTTCTGTCTCAAAACTGGTTACCTCAGGATCCACCTCATAATTACCTAGTGTGTCATAACTTAAGGAAACCAATTGATTTCTGCTGGATTCACCATTCAAGAAATCAACAGTTGTATAAGTTGTTTCAGCGAAGAATATTTTATATTGGAAAGTATAGGTTCCTGTTACCAAGTCATCGGACATATTAAACTGAACAGAGAATAAACCGCCATCGACTGTACTTACTGTCAGGGTATAGTAATAGGTACTGACCAATGTTGCTCCATAATATAAACTGACAAATGGTTCAATGCTATAACCGTCGACCAATAATCCAGCAGTATCGGTAAAGTCAAAACGAATAAACGTATTAACCGGAACAGTGGAAAATGTACCCAAATTTTGGTTGACATCATCAATATTGACGTTGGTTATCGAGATAGAACCGCCAGACTGGCTTAGGTTTGGTTTTAAAACCAAATAAATCTGATAGTCATTTTGATAAGGTACTTCCATCAATGTCGTATTGTTCATGGCACTTTCCGAATAAATGGTGAAATATCCAATAGAAATCGGTAAAGTATCCAATCCGTTATCCAAACGAGTTTGATTTTCTGAACTGAGTGCTGTGAAATCAATGTAGAAGTAGGGTTTTACCCCTGTTGCAATCATTGCATCTTTTTCTTTCAATAATTCGTGGCGGAAGTCATCTTCCAGTCCAACATAAGCACCATTTTGATAATCCTCTATTCGGGCAGCAGCCAATGCTTTTTCCGAGATGACTACGTTTGTCATGTGATAATATATTTCTGTTTGTGTGGAAGCAATCGCTTCTAAACTGATTTCAAAAGTAATAGTCTGTGCCACATAATTGATTATAGGGTTAATGAGTGTAGTTTCTGATCCGGCGGGAATCCTTGCTGTCGCGCTGTTTCGGGGTGTAATGCTGATTGTAGTGATAAAGTCAATGCTATTGTCATCGGTATCCAGTAAATTATTTCGTACAATAGCAGCAGTATTGCTTGGAGCAGGTGCAGCAGCTGTTTCATATTGGTCTGCACTTCCTGCACCGACAAAATCAACTACATTTGTTGAAGTTGGATTGCTTGGAACATCAGAAGTATTCGTTAAAACAAGTTTGAATCCCGTTTCATTTAAATCAACAGTTGCATTAAGGTCAGCAGTAGGTAAGTCCACACTGCCTCCTCCGCCACTTGCCAATTTTATTAAATAAAAACTTCTCGGAGCAATTGTACCAGTCAGTTCAATCGAATTCAAGCTGCTGAATGAACCTGTTGGAGAAGCATAAAATAAACGCCATCCACTCAAATTCACACTGTCACTGGTCGAATTGAACAGTTCTACAAAATCGTTCTTGAGGGTAGATCCACTGTTACCACCACCACCATATGCTTGGCTCACCATAACATGCAGTTCGGGTCCTCCTGCCATTTCTTCCAGAATGATCTCCTGATCAGTTTCCAGTAACAAAGCTTTATCGTTATACTGTGATTGGTAGAGGAGTGCATAATCAGCAACCAGTTCTTCGTTTTTCTCCCGATCAGTCAAAGAAATAGCTGTATAATCAGTATCATAGGGCAGTGTCCCTGCTATTCTATAAATAGAAACGACATTCATATTTGCAGGAAGAACGGATCCATTGGCACTACCGGCACTGGTAGACAAAACATACATTCCATTTGGTCGGGTTAATTGGAAACGTTCTGACAAAATTCTTGGGTCAACATAGAAAATATAGGATGTAATCGGTTCTCCGTTTGATAATGTTGTAGCATCATCTCTCATCTCGAAGTTTTCGTCGTAAATATATTCACCTGGCTCTGTATCATCTTCTGTAATGATTCTAATTGGAATATTACCAATAACGGTATATGTACTGGCGCTGTTGATTACAACATTGGTGTTCAGTGTTTGTGGGCTTCCATATGTTGTAACAACCGGCGTAGTGGAATACCCGCTTGGCACACTTGTCTGTGTTACATAAGTCACCGCAACATAATTGTCTTGCGTAATATTTTTTGTTTCAACTTTGGTCGCAGTATAATATGTTGATGAACTGGGATACCAGGTATCCCCTACTTTTTCCCGATAGTTACCAGCAGTTGTTCTGGTTATTGTTCCGGATGTTGCATAATATTCTGTTTTGATTCGATAGTAATTTGTGCTTCCGGGTACAAGATAATAACTTACCCGTCTTTTTGTATATGTTAAATTATAATTGGTTGTTTCTGTGTATCCGTTTCGATTTCTAAAGAAACGAAATCCAGTAAAAACAGCTTGCGTTGTATCATTCTGTCTTGCACTGTAGTAGATGCAATTTGTAAATATAAAGAAACGAGCTGAACTCGTAAAATCATATACCTGATCCAGACGGCCAATCAAATCTACATTAATATCTGTATTGACAATAAAGTCAAAATTACCTATTATTAATCCATCAGTAGAATCGTTCGATGTCATATAACCATTTGTTCCTCTTTGCAAACGACCAAATACTCCACCAAATCCTCTTTTTGCTTCCGGATATCTTGTGATATCATCTGCTGTATTCGGAAAAATAAATTCATTGTTATGTGGATAAATATGATTATTAGTATATAAATCGTCAAAAGTAAGTCTGTCTTGTTCGATAGCATATTCAAACGAATCCGGAATTTCATCAGAATCTGTATCTACATCCAAACGTATTGCCTGAACCGATCCATAATGAATTGCAGTATCAATGTTGACATAGGTATATTCATTGCCTGATTCCGCACCTAAAACATAAGTAGCTCCGACGATTCCACCGGCAACATCGGTTGCAGTGATATTTCCGTGATTCAGCATTCTTCTCATAACGGACAATCCGTAACCGATAATTCCCCCCGCACAGGAATAAATTACCGGTCTATCGTTAGTTCCTACTGTAGTAATAATCCGATAAGAAGTACTTGACCGACGACTTGAATTACTATAAGTGTAAAAAGTTTGATTGACAGTGTAAGGTGTTGAATTATATTCTGCAATTGTTTGGGTAAACGCAGTAACATTTCCGTAATTCAAACAATTGGATAAAATCGAATTTTGTATCGTATTTAAAACAATTGAAGTTAATACCCCATCAATAGAAACCAAGATAGGAGGATTGGCTTCGTTGGTATCCATTCCCGCTTGAATTTCAGTATATAAAGCAACTGCCAATATGCCACCGGTACGAACATAATTTTTCGCAACTCCCATAATATTTCCACTGTTTACTGCATCAAATATCCTGGAAGTGCCTGCGGTGGCAAGTGCCGAAACACCTCCCAAAGTAATACCGCCTACGAAACTGTAAATACGACCAGCGTTGTGTGACTCTGTATATGCTTGAATATAAGCAGAATCAATATCACTTAAATGTGTAAAATTGATATCTCCCAAGTTTGCAGAATCTTGAATTGAATATTCATTAAATGTGACTAATCCACCAACATAGGTGTTTCCGTTTCCGGTTAATCCGAATATGGTACTTCCAACTTCTGGATCATAGGTCGAACTGATCCGTGCATAGTTGATACTGTTAATTACACCCAAAGTTGTTTTAGGCGTATTGGAATCATCCTGTGTATGAAGTGTCCCTCCCCGATTAATATTAGTAATTCCGGCGATGTAATTGTTGGCTGAATTGTCCACTCCCGCAAAAATAATTTCACCTTCATTGAGTGCATTCAGTATCGCTTTACCTTCCGAAACGATATAGGCTATTCCAGCAATCCAGATTGGATAGGAACTTGTAATTGTTGTAATCCTGATTTCACCGGAAAAATAGGTGTTTAAATAATTAATATTTTGGGAAGTACTGATTCCGGCAATCCTTGTTTCCTGAGTGAGGGTCATGTTGTTCATTACAATGTTTCCGCTGTTCTCAACAAACCGCAGTTCACTGGAGGCATTTAATTCATTATAAAATACTCCGGAAAAATCAGCAAAATTAATTGTTAATGTATGATTGGCTTCATTTTTTGATTGAGACAAAACAAGCCCATAACTACTCATATCATAAATCAATGATGTATAAGTAAAACGGGTAGCATCTGTTGCGGAAAAACTGCCCTTATTATAAACAAATATATATTCTGCCTGCTCACTGTGATTGGTTACTCCGACCCCCGCAGCACGTACTTTATTGTTTGCACCTAATGTCGAACTTTCAATATTACCACGATTTTCCCAATTACCAAAGTCATTGGACAAGGTAAAGGCATTTCCTGTTGCATAACCAAAAATGCCACCAAATGAATGATTGACTGTTATTGAAGAAATAAAATCATTGGCTGTTAGAGTTCCATCGTATGACATAAGTTCAAATTGATGTTTTACAAGGGCAGTATTGGTAATACTTCCGATTACTCCCCCTGCTCTGATTTCAGTTGTCGTATTTGGTGTAGTTAATTCTGCCGTATTGCGAATACTGAAAATGTCAACATCACTTAAAATATTATTCATGGTGAGTTTGCTGTTTCCGGTTGAACCAACCACTCCGCCAAACATAAAAATACTGTTTATTGGACTGCTTGCTTTAAATGTATGCAATCCACCGTCAATAGTACCAATTGTATATACATTATTTATTACTCCACTGGCTAATCCAACTATTCCTCCGGTAGAACTTTTACCTATTGTTTTCGTACCTAAATCAATATCCACTTCTGCAGATACATCCC